>JBCCES010000090.1:0-5733 GCA_039030115.1 Myxococcota bacterium | reverse complement strand
GTATGCTACTTCTATCTTGCTTTTAGAAGCTAGAGCTTTCCTTTTTTTAACAGGAGGTCAAACCTGCGTCAAGTATTTCCCTAAGTAAACCGGCGAATTTTAACAAAACACACCTAAAACAACTGCTTTATTAAATCACCCTACGAAAATATCTTTATCAACCTAAAGATTAAAAACAAATTCTTGAACACATCCCCGTTTTATTACTTCACTCCCAAAACCCGCTTACTTTCACGAGAATAAAACGAAATTCTGGATACTTACGGTGATCCCCTTGACAATTTCATCTCGGATTGTTGAAATTGAAGCATTATGTGCGGGAATAACTCAGTGGTAGAGTGCAACCTTGCCAAGGTTGAAGTCGTGGGTTCGAATCCCATTTCCCGCTCCAGCTCGTCGTATCAGCTTGGACAGGTGATGGTTGGGATTATCGCGTTCATCCTATCATCGCCCGACCACACAAATGGTGGTTGTGTGAAGAGCTGTTACACAGCAATATACTCTCAGTAGGTTTCTTTTATACTGATGTATGAATGTGGATGCACTCCTAAAGAACGCATAGGAGGGCATCCTTTTTATTGTACAATGCTTTAAAAGGGCTCTTTTGGGGAATCGTCTAACGGCAGGACAGCGGATTCTGGTTCCGCCAATCTAGGTTCGAATCCTAGTTCCCCAGCCAACAAAGCGGCTGCTACAAACATTAGGATGATCGTTTTTTCAACTTAGAATCTTGCACAACGTAACTTTCTTGCAAGGAAGATGCCAAAACAAACGCATCTTCTATGTGTAGGTTTAGCCGACTGACCGCTGAAGCAACATGGCGCAAAACTCTAGAAGAGCTGCTTTCGTCTGCCAACATAGCTACTAACCGTTGCTTAAGTTTCTTATTGCCTTTCGCTCTTACAGCATCAATGGCTGCACAACGCACATCATCGTTCTGATCCTGCAAATAAACGCAGATACTTTCTACCACACCGTCCACATCAACGGCTTGCAAAGCAAGAATGAGCTCCCGCTTAGCCTGTGATCCTCGATGATCTTCTGGAGAACGGGCCTGCAAGGCCCGTTGCAATAAACCGGCAAACTCTTCCTGGCTGCTACATAGGCAAGAAAGAACTTGAGTCGGGTGTGTCACAGCGCCAGCTGTTCCAATAAATTGAACAATCGCCTCTTTTGCTAGGTCTCCCTTTTTTTGTAACTCCTCTTTTAACCACGTTTTTTCTTCTTCGTCCCAGTGTGGAGACTGAACAACAATAGAAAACCGGTCCAATACTCCCAACAAACTCTCTTTCGTGTTCCATTGGAGCAATTTTTTCATCGCATCAACACGATACTCAGATTGAGAGTATGGATCTTTTGCGCGTGTTACCTGCTTACCAATACCATTTGGGGTTGCCCCCCCCCTTTGAAAAAAACCTAAAATCCCCACCTTTTCTCTCTTTTTTGATTCTCATTTCGCATTTTACCCTCACCGAGCAACTTTCATCAATCGTTTACGCCAAATCGCTCCACCATAAAACTTCATTCATCAAGACAAAAGCTTGAGCCAATAAAAAAAAATTTCCTAAATCGTTTAACCCCTTGTCTTTTTCTTAAAGACAATTTTACAATTTAAATGTGGGTTATATCTATTGCTTAAAAAGTTTTTATTTAGAGGGATAATTAATGCAAAATTTTTATCAAGATAATGCCGATCTTCGCTTCCAAATCGAACAGATGGATTGGAAAAATCTACTGGATACCCTTCCCGGTGCTTACAGCGTGCAGGACCCGAAACAGCTGAAAAAACAGGCGCACGAATTGCTCGATCCCATGGGGCAACTCATTGGGGAAAAAATCGCTCCCCTCAAGCAAGAGCTCGATCAACAACACCCTATCTTACAAACCGATGGTGAAGTGCAACAAGCTCCTGCACTAGACACAGCCATGCAACTGCTACAACAAATGGGTGCCCCTGCCTTATGTGCCCCTGTTCGCGTAGGAGGTTTGGGCATGCCTCACACACTGTCTTGCGCCATTTATGACATGCTCGCCCGTGCCGATTTATGCATGGTTACCCAATACATGTTTGGCAACGTGACGGCCGAAACTCTACAACACCTGGCCCTGCGAGAAAAGCGCTTTGTAGCAAAAAATGGGCAACTCAGTTCCACACCATTTGACGATATCATTCGAGGATCCGTTTCGCGGGGTGAAGTGTCTGCTATGGCACTGACAGAGCCGAACGCGGGATCTGACCTATCGCAAATTCGTACGAACGCCACAAGGCAAAAGGATGGTAGTTGGCGTCTGCAAGGCCAAAAAATCTGGATCACCTGCGGGCATGCACCGCACCATCTTGTACTCGCACGTTCTGAAAACCCCAAACGATTTCCAGGTCTTGAGGGTTTATCTCTATTTTACGTACCGTCTCACACGAAAAAACCGAACAAAAAACGCAATATTACGATTGCTGGTTTCGAAGAAAAAATGGGACAACACGGCCTTGTTACGGCCACCATCGACTACGAAAACAGCTGGGCGCAGTTAATAGGTAAACGCAAACAGGGTTTCCAAAACATGTTGCTACTGATGAACCGTGCACGGGTTTTTGCCGGCATTGAAGGCCTGGGGGCTTGTGAAGCAACTTACCGAATCGCACTGGAACACGCCCGGCAACGAGTCACAATGGGCAAACCCATCATACAACATGAGATGATCGCGGATTATTTAGCCCACATTCAAACACGTATTCATGCCTTGCGCGCCCTTGCATTTGCAGCCTGCTTTGCCGAAGAAAAATCCTATTTATTAGAACTGCTACAGCATGTTCAGCCAACACGCAATCTTCCAGAGCAGCAACGTCGAAAGAGGCAATTTGAACATTGGAAATGGCGTGCACGCATGTTGGCTCCTCTCACAAAATATATGGGCAGCGAACTGGCTGTCTATGCTTGCCGCATGGCAATGCAAATTCTAGGAGGGGTCGGCTACATGAAAGAGTACAAGGTACAGCGATGGCTACGCGACAGCCTCATATTACCCATTTATGAAGGGACCAGCCAAATCCAAGCTCTCATGGTTCTGAAAGACCATCTGCAAAACAGCATGAAAAATTGGGTTGGATTCTTGCAAGATTTTTCCCAAGCCCAATGGCAAGCCACCGCTGCTCGCAATGACCTCGATAAGCAATTGGCAAAACTACGATGCACCTATTTTTCAGCCATGCAGACCCTGTTTATGCAAATCTGCGTAAACAAAGTAGGACAATTAACAAACAGCTCCTTTCATCAATGGCAACGGATCCTTGCAGGAGGCTGGGACCCTAAACGAGACTTTGCCTTTGGACTTTTGCATGCCGAACGCTTTTGCCAAATTGCAGCCGATGTCACCGCTGCAGAAATTCTGGTTCGACAAGCTCATGAAACAGCAGGTCAAAAACAGGGTCGTTGGAGAAACCACATTGCGCAACAGTTTCTTTACGTTGCTTTGCCTCATTGCCGCAGCCTTCTTGAGCACATTCGTACCAACAAACAGTCGCCTCAGCAACGACTGGATGCACTTTTGCAAGACCGTGGGGGAATAAAAGAATCTCCCTAAACGTCTGCAAAAAAACACAACAACAAGAGAGGTGAACAATGCTAAACGAAACATGTCCTGTATCCCCTAAAGAAAACAGTGGTGAAAATCATCTATTTGAAAAAGAGGTCATGCCCCACGTAGACGCCCTGTTTGGAGCCGCTTTACGCCTATCTCGCTCGTGCAGTGATGCAGAAGATTTGGTGCAAGAAACATACCTCAAAGCGTTTCGATCCTTTGGGCAATTCGAAGTGGGAACAAACTGCAAAGCATGGCTATTTCGCATTTTAACCAACACGTTTATTAACAAGTACAGAAGAAAAGCAAAAGAAAAAGAAATTTTAGAAAGAGAAGTTCGTAATACACAACTTCCCTCAACAGGAAACAACTGGGAAGAGCTACACGCTGCCAACTCTCCAGAGGCTAAAATCATGAATCGCTTCTTATCAGACGAAGTACTTCTTGCTCTGGAAAAAGTTCCTGAAGATTTTCGCAACATTGTTTTGCTGTCAGATCTCTACAATTTCTCCTACAAAGACATTGCTAAACAAGCAAGCATCCCCATTGGTACGGTCATGTCCCGTCTGTTTCGAGGAAGAAGAATCTTGCAAGAACACCTGTTTGCTTATGCCAAACAGGAAGGGGTCATCAAATCCTCTAAAGAAACTGAGGAGTGCGTGCCATTCTCGTTATCCATGTACCGAAAAAGTAAAGTCAACAGACAAACCTTAGTGAATTAAACACATACCAAAGTCGGGTTGCATGAAAGCACACAGACAGAGGAGAAAAACAATATTGAGAAAATTGAAAACAGTGATGGTGCTCATGTTCGTTCTATGCAACGCTTGCAACGAGAGCCATGGCGAGCCAACTGTCGAGACTGAAGAACTGTTTCAATTTGGCCCCTCCTTTGGTGAATTGGGCAAGGAAGTTAGTGAAGAAGATCTAGAAAGATTTAAAACGACTGTCGCATCATGTTCAACTAAGAGACGTATATCCTGTTCGTTACCACGCAACGGCTGTACTTGGCATAGCAAAATGATTGACAACAACAAATGTAGAATCGATTGCAAAGACATCAAAAATGAGACGCTTTGCCGAGACAAATCGACCTGGCACTGCATTTGGAATCCGAGCAAAGAGCTGTGTCAAGAAAATGGATTTATTGCCAAGCCTGCAAGAATTGGAACAGAAGTTAACGGAGTGAATTTTTGTACCAACTTACACGCAAGACACATGGAGTGTAACGACAACCGAAACCGAGACAAGTGTAAGCTAGATCTAGAGAGTGGTAGATGTCGAATGAAAGAAGAAGTAAAATTTACAGATAGCAGGATTGCGGCTATAAGAAAAAAAGCTCTTACAGCAACAAAAGAAGAGGTGGAATCAGACGAAGAGTGTTACAAATACAGAGATGACCCTACGGAATGCATAAAGCTTAAAAATTGTAACTCTGAAAACAACGATTATTTTAATGATGATAACGGCGAATTGGAGGATAATCACACTTGCGAGACACGGTTAACCCTTTTCCCAACCGATGAAATATACAAACGTAGCGTGATACCGGTTTGTAGAGATAAAAAATCTAAAGAAGATTGTCTAAAGGATCTCTTTTGTGTATGGGTCGATGGGAATAGGTGCGGCACTTCTAAGTTGATTTACGATGAGATCAAGAAAGATGCCAGCGCTTGTTGGAAGAAACTGAACGACCATAGGTGGAATTCTCCAACAAAAAGTCCCTCAGATTATGAGACTATTCTTGAGGGTTGTATCAATCAACAAGAGTAATGACGAGCCAACGATTGAGGCAGAGCAACCGGCTTGATGAGTCTGTCTTGTCAGTGCTCTGACATCGATAAAAAACACTTAGTCAGAAAAACTAGATGAGAGACACGGTGTTTGACACCGCAATGGCAGCCTGCCTCTCACGCCGCAACGTGTGAAAACGCCAAACCATAACCATTGCCAATAAGAGCCAAATGAACTCAATGCCCGTGGTGGAGTTTACTAGTCTACAAGCCCCAAACAGTGATAGCTTGGCCAGAAGAGGAGCGCTCCTGCTTCACCCAAATCCGTTCATCCCACGATTTGCATTTGCGGCGGTCAAAAATGAGCAGGTGGCCTTCGGGCGCGTTGAACCGATCCATGTAACCAGCGGTTTGAGTCAACCCC
>JBCCES010000089.1:0-5773 GCA_039030115.1 Myxococcota bacterium | reverse complement strand
TTCCAACCTGAGTAAAAATTCCTTCCATCAAAAAACAGAGCTACTCTAATCGTCGTTTTTTTAAGCATGTTCATGGCAAGACCTCCTGTTAAAAAAAGGAAAGCTCTAGCTTCTAAAAGCAAGATAGAAGTAGCATACGGAGGTTTTGCCATGAACATGCTTAAAAAAACGACGATTAGAGTAGCTCTGTTTTTTGATGGAAGGAATTTTTACTCAGGTTGGAAAGAAACTGCGAATAGTCGCCGGGTTGATTTTACGAGACTTGCAAAGTGGTTAGTGCATCGTGCAGGAGGGACACTGTTGTCGGGAGCTTACTATTACACGGGGGTTGGCGAGATTTCTGATGAGCGTTCTGGTGCATCTCACCAAAAATTGATGGGTTTTTTGGAGATGCTGGAGAGTCAACCGGGTTTCTTTGTGCATACGTTTCGCCGAAAAGTGGGTTCTATGGACTGTGAACAATGTGGTTCCGAGAATCGCTATACATCAGATAAAGAAGCAGATCTTGCTGTGGTATCTCACATGCTGCAACTAGCAGCTGTTGATGCATACGATGTTGTTGTGTTGATGTCTGGAGATGTGGATTACGCGCCCGCTTTAGAAAGCGTGCGCGCCATGGGGAAGCAGGCCCACGTTGCCAGTTGGGGAGGGTCAGGTGTCAGTAAGCGGTTGCGAGCAACAGCGTTTAGTCACATCGATATGTTAGACGGTCTCGATGCATTTGAACATGCAGCTGTAACGTCTGAACCTCTGAGTTTGTTGGAAGGCGGTGACGTCCCCGTGGACATCAGGCAGTTTACGGGGGAGCAAAGGCTAGATGCGTTTATGTCAGAGCTTATACAGGCAGAAAAGAAATTTGAAGGAGGCTATGTGGGAATGGGTTATTTTTTAAATAACTGGCGTTCCATTCATTTAGATGACTCCCCGCAAGCAAGACGTGAAGTTTTGGATCATTTGGTTGAGAAGGATTGGGTGGACTCCTACGAGGTTGGAGAGGGGAAAATGGCTTTGCGGCTTTCCGAGCAAGCGCGTCATCATCTAGAGGAGGGTTTGCATCCGCAACCACCCTCCGATGCTGTTGAGCATCCTGCGCCTGTTGAGAGTGTGCCCTCACCACCGGAGGAAGAGCAGCCTCCTTTAAAGGCATTGTCAAGCGATCAGGAGGAGATGCCAGCAGTGTGAAGCGGGTGGTTTTCGTCAAGTTTTCCAGTTGACCAAAATCATGCCGAAGAAGGTAAGTAAAGCTCCAAGCCCTTTTAAGGGCGTAATACGAACTTGATCCACAAAAAAATCCCAACCAATAGAGGTCAACAGCTGCATCCCCATAAAAACGACAAAGACTTGTGCTACTGATAAATGTGTCATGGCATAGGGAAGGCCCAAGATAACAGCTAATCCAAAAAGGCCTGGTAGGAAGTTCACAATGCTCAATTGATTTTGTATTTGTCCTTTAGCAACAAAGATTTGGGGAAGCCAACTAGCAGCTGTTTTGTGATGGGCCAAAAAACTGAGAAACAGGCTGCACAGCAGCATGACCAAAATATTGAGTAACATCACATCGGCTAACCCCCAACGAGTTGCCATTTGTCGATTGAGCGTGTTTTGTAACACGCTAAGCAAGCCAATGGTCAAAGGAACAACGACAAATGCATTCATATTTTTTCATCTCCCTCTTTTCGTTTGAACCGTTCTTTCATGCGTAAACTGAGTAGAACAACGACAAGTATCAAAACAGTCGCACTCCCCAGTGCTCGCGTGATGCCAAAAATATAGATGCCGTAGCGGTGACTGCTAGGGTCGTAGTGGAAACAGCTGAGGACGATGCGTTGAAACAGACGGCCAATTGTTCCCGAGGAGGCTTCTGTGAGAGCCAGTTTCATTTGAGAAGGTGGAAATTCAACACCGTATAGCACCCGATTGAGCTTGCCGTTGGGTGCAATGATGAAAAGTCCTGCCCCGTGAGCATACTCGCCGCTGGCTTTGTCAAATTGATAGCCGAATCCCACAGCTTGTGCTAGCCGTTGTGCCTCACTTTGTGTGGTGACGTGAAAATGCCAATCTGCCTCAGAACCATTTTTTGTTTTTTGCGCCAATGTTTTTACATAGGATTCGCGACGAGAAGCGGCTGTTTGAAATGTTTCTTTCGGATCGATACTGACAGAAACAATCGTATAATCCTTACCCAAACGCAACGGGATCTCTTGCAGCGTTTTCACCAATCCACCCATCACAAAGTTGCAAAGCATGGGGCATCGGTAGTAGCCCAGTGTCAAAATGATAGGACGAGGTGTTTGCGGGTTGAAATAGCGTTGCAGTGTAACCTTTTGCCCCATGTGATTGGTTAGGCCAATATCTAAAGGCACAAAGGAGCCAATGCGATCATCCACAATGTGGGAACCTTGTAGCTGTTTGGGTAACAAATTGCTTGCCGCTTGGGGTAAATGTGCAAAGCAAGGTAGCTGGCAGGTGAAGGCAATAAAAATTCCCATGAGAGTCCTTGCTAGCGTGTTGTGCACGTTCATGGATGTTTTGGGATTGCGTTGCGAATCAACATGTGTGCGTTGCGTTGGAGGTCTTGAAGACCTTGTGGTGTGGTGTTGAACAACCCGCGCATGTTTCCTTGCTGGTCAAAGAGAACAAAGTGGGCCACATGGCCAATGTCAAATCGTTCAGAGCCATCTTGTAAGGGTTGTTTTTCTCCCACATGTAGTTTCATTTGCTGCACAACCAGTTCATACAACTGCTTTTTGCCTCCCGTAACAAATGTCCAATTAGGCAGGGCGTCTAACTGTTTTTGCGATCGGTATTGTTGCAATACCTGGGGTGTATCGTGTTCGGGGTCGACACTAAAGCTCACAAAAGAGATGGCTTGTGCTTGGTGGGCTAGATTTTTTTGCAATTGCGCCATTTTGTTAATCAATTCAGGGCAAATGGTGGGACAGCGTGTGAAGAAAAAGTTGGCGATCCATACTTTCCCTTCTAGTTGTTTGCTGCCAAAGGCTTTTGCGTTGTGATCTATGAGAGACCAAGGTTTGACTTGAAGCAAAATGGGTGGAAGATCATGTTTTGGCTGGCATAAACTGTAGAAAATGCCCCCCGTAATTACCATACTTAACCCCACGCCAATAACTGTTTTTTTTGTCCACATTTTTTTAATCTACCGTGCGGTTCATGAACCGTCTATTTGAACGTGGTGTCATTTTGTTTGTTGGCCCATATAATAGGCTACCCACAGTACAAGTGCATTGGCTATCGTGGCAGGCAGCAGACCGTCTACATGTAGCAGAGGTTGTAAAAGCAAATCGTGTGCCACGCTGTAACAAACGCCGGCTGTTACAGCCATTAAAAAAGCTTTTGTCGAGACTTGAATTCCCAAAAGGCCTGCAAACAAAGGGGGAACAATAATAGGTCCCCAAAAGTGGAAAGCCAAAAATAAAATATCCACCAATGACCCACCCCATAAAGGAAAGGCCATGGCTGCGTATCCCAATACAAACGTTGCAACGCGCGTTAATCGAAGTTCTAAACGGTTAGGCATTGCAATGGGCCACAAGGGGCGTATGACATCGTGTACAAAGGCAATGCTTGCCGAGTGTAAAAAAGAGTCGGCTGTAGACATAATAATGGCCAACAGTCCCACAAGGGCACACCCTCGAATGCCTGGAATCAAAACGGTTTTGGCTAGGTAGGGCATAGCTAAATTCGGGTCGATGTTTGGAGCGATGGATAAAGCAGCAAGTCCAATAAGAGCGCAGGCCAAGAAGAAAGGGAATCCGATGGCTGCCGTTAAAAACATGGATTGACGAGCTTGCTGGCTGTCTTTAGCCATGAGTAATCTTTGGGCAAATGGAGGGGTGAGAAAGGGGATGCTCAATACGATGAACGAAAACATGTATTGGGAACCGTCGGTTTGGGGAGGGGGTATCATCCAGTGTGTGTCGGGTACATGTTGAAACATCTGAACCCAGCCGCCTGCTTTTTGAACGCACACAAGCAACAAGGTTGGAATGGCAAGGATTAAAATGCTGAATTGAAGAACATCCGTTAAAGTGACAGCTCGCATGCCTCCAAAACCGCAATAAAAGATCACCACGCTGTAACCAATGCAAAGACTGATGCCTTGGGACCAGCCAAAAAACAGATGCAGCAAATACCCCAAAGCACCAATTTGTCCTCCCAAACATCCTGTGCATTTGAGTGTTGCAGCCATTCCTGCAATCAGCGTGCCTGCTTTGCCGTAAAAGTGACCCATGATATCACCCACAGAAATCATTCCTTTAAAGCGTTGAACACGGGGAGCAAGAAATTGCCCTGCAATCATGTTGCTGATGGGTTCTCCCCAAAACACAAACAAGAATACGATGCCGACGCTAAAAACGCGCTCTGAAACACCTAGAGTTGATACACCACCGATTCCCGTGGCAAACAGGGTGGCTACAAGAGTTGCTGTGCTGCAGTGTTGGTTGCCTAAAGCAAAGTCGTGAACGGTGTTCGCTCGTTTGCTTTGTCCAACTCCCAGTATGAAAGTGGCAGCCAAGTAGATAATAACAATTGCGAGATCAATCACCTGCCAGACCCGTGTTTAGACCTGGGGTGGTTTTTTAGACATGAGGATTATTTTATAGGCATCCAGCTGGAATTTCAAAAAGTTTTTCTGACACTTGCCTGATTCGATTCCCAAGGCTGAATAAAATACCATAAGGGCAATTTTTGTGTCTGCTTACCTCAGTATTCAAAGTGTGCAAAGCGTGTTGTCGCCCTCGTAAACCCCAGTCTGTTTGGAGGCCAATGGGTATGAGACCAAATGGGCCTTCTAAGAAAAGAAGGCTTTCACTGCTGTGCGTCACACTGCTATATGCTTTTATGGGGATGCGTCGATCAAGAAATCCTTTTAACAGTTCTTCCCAGACAAAAGATCTCCAAATGGCAGGGAAACAGGGATGATTTTCTAATTCTTCTAGCGAAGCAATTTTTAACATGTGGCAAAGTAAACCACTGTCTTGAACAAGTCCGAATGTTTCGTTGTCTTTGCGTTGAAGTGCTGCTGGGTATGTGGAAAGATGCCTCCACATGCGTGTGCCCTCTAAAATTTTCACATGACGTTTCAATGTATTGTTCGAAATCTTGGGAACTTTTTGGGTCAGGCTTTCTACAGGGAGAGTACTCGCGCTCAATTGAGCGAGCTTGTACATGGTTTGTGTGAAGAAGGGGAGTTTTAACTGGGGGTAGAAACTGCCAATTTCTTGATTGATGTAGGTGTGTAATCGTTTGGTGTGCCATCGGTGGCAAAAGGATCGATCCAGTCGGTTGAGGGCAGGTTCAGGATAAGATCCCGTTAAACAAGAAAGTAATAATTCTTGTTGTGTATAGAGACATTTGAGTGCGTGAAATTTTTCGGGCTGTCCCAAAGTAATGTAATCGCATAGCTTTGAACAAGGTCGTTTCCATGTTTCTGCGAGTTGAAAACCACCCATCTCTACGCAGACCATATGATTGGGAATTTTTTCTTTGCTATAGCCTAAAAGCAGAGGAGAAAAATTGCTACTCAGTAGGAAACTTCCGCAAGGGAAAGGGTTTTTTTGTGATACCTTTATGAAGCTTTTAACTGTTTGTGGCAGTTGTTGAATCTCTTCGAGGAAAACAGTCTTGTAACAGCGTGAAAAGAAACCTTCTGTGTCTGCTTTGATGCTTTGAAAATGGTCTTTATTTTTTAATGTAAATGTGAAATTAGACTTGCCGAATTGTTTTATAAGTGTTGTTTTGCCAATTTTCG
>JBCCES010000088.1:0-5932 GCA_039030115.1 Myxococcota bacterium | reverse complement strand
GTTTTACGTGGTGGCTGAGATGTGGAGCAGTGTGATGCTGTCGTGTTTTTTTTGGGAATTATCCAACAGTTTAAAAGCAGTCAAATAATCTAAGCGGGTTTTAAACCAATTTTAATTGTTTGCCCACGTGAGTGTTTTTGCGGCAGGTCTAGCTGTGCATTCTATTGCATCGAGCACTTCCAGTGTGGGAGAAGAATCTTGGCAGATTTTGCTGCAAAATCTCATGGCCATTGTATGTGTGAGTTGTGTAGTGATTTTAGTGATGTATTGGGCGTTACACCGGTTTGTGTTTGATGGCGAGCGCCATGTTCCTGGGTTTTCTCAAGTCGTTCAACCTTCAGCCGCCAAGTTGAAAATGTCTGTTTGGGAAAGCATTCGGTTCATCTTGCGTTCTAGGTACTTAGCCCTTATTGCTGCTTTGGTATTGTCCTATGGTATTAGTACCAATTTGGTGGAAATTTTGTGGAAAAATCAACTGAAATTGCAGTATCCCCATCCTCAAGACTATGCGTCATTTATGGGAACGCTGTACATGTTTATGGGTTTGGGAACCTGTGTAGTCATTCTCATTGGTGGCAGCGTTTTACGCAAATTGGGGTGGAAAAAAGCAGCCCTCGTGACACCCATTGCATTGGGTGGTGGAGGATTATTGTTTTGTTTAGGGCTTATCTTTACAGGCAGCATTGAGTCGCTCAGTGCGCTATTTCATGTGACGCCCTTGTTGTTACTGGTTTTTTCTGGAGCCTTACAGTATGTGCTGGGGAAAAGTACCAAGTATGCTTTGTTTGATCCCACTAAAGAGATGACTTACATCCCGTTAGATGAAGAATCCAAAACCAAAGGGAAAGCAGCCATTGATGTGTTTGGCACGCGCTTTGGAAAATCTTGCGGAGGGTTCATTCAGCAGTTTTTGTTTGTTTTTGTGGGTCCGGTGAGTGTCATTGCTCCTTACAGCTTCTGTATTTTGCTAACCATGACAGTTTTGTGGGTTTGGGCTGTGTCTGCTTTGCACAAGCGCTTTACGAAACTGAGTTCCGAACAACATTAGCGGACTTCGAATTACAACCCAAAGGGCTAACTATTTGGAGTAAGACACGCTCTAAGCGGCTTGTGTTTTAGGTTGGTTGGGAATGTATTTTTCCCTTTTCTTGCGAATGTGTAGAACAATTTTACGAACGGTGACAATGTCTTTGGAGTAGACACGGTCCACGAGCTTCGTATCGGCAAGCAACCGCAGGGCTTCGTCAATGGCAATGGCTTTTTGTGCAGATTCTGGCGTTGGAAAGAGTGCTTCCCAAACTTGGTACTTAGACAGGGGCTCCATATGGCTTTTAATGAACTGGTCGTAGTCTGATCCAGGGCGCGTATCAATGCGCTGACAGCCACGCCCCGTTCTGTAGTGGCTGTAATACAGCTCATACATGCTTTCGGTTGCTTCTTTGCGCCAATCATCGGGAGGCAGCCGAAAATCCTTTTTACTTTTTACTTCTTGAAACAGCTGTTTCCAATCCATCGTCTTCTACCGCTACGAGCGATCTGCAACTACATCCTACCCAAAAGTTCTCATAAAGTCAGTATCGCACTTTAGCAAATATCTCAAATTTTGGCAAGGGGTCACGTGCAAACTTGATTTTGCTTGAAGCAGTGCGCCATGATGCATGTGGAAGCGGTGGTTTGAGGAAACAGGTCTATGGTTGATAAGACATCTCGTGATGGCACACTGTCTGATTCTGGGCAAACAGACCCCCATCGGGGGCTTCGTGATGAGCTTGCCAAGCGCAATGCCCAAGCGTTGTTGGGTGGTGGTCAGGCGCGCATCGACAAGCAACACGCTGCCAGTAAGCTGACTGCACGGGAGCGCATTGAGCTCCTGTTGGATGCAGGTAGCTTTGTGGAGATGGATCGGTTTCGTGTTCACCGTTGCACCCATTTTGGTATGGACAGGCAGCACATTCCGGGTGACAGTGTGGTCATTGGGTTTGGCACCATCGATAACCGGCAGGTGTGTGTGTATGCCCAAGACTTTACTGTATTTGGGGGCTCTTTGTCAGAGGTGGCCGCCCAAAAGATTTGCAAGCTGCATGACTTTGCCCTCAAGGTGGGTGCTCCCGTTGTAGGTCTCATTGATTCTGGAGGAGCGCGCATTCAAGAAGGGGTGGCTTCTTTGGCGGGCTACGCCGAGATTTTTTACCGCAACACCATGGCTTCGGGGGTGGTGCCGCAAATTTCTGTCATGATGGGGCCAGCGGCGGGGGGCGCTGTGTATTCTCCAGCACTCACAGATTTTATTTTTATGGTTAAAGAGACCAGCTGTATGTTTTTAACCGGTCCCGATGTCATTAAAACCGTTACCCAAGAAGAGGTCACCATGCAACAGTTGGGGGGGAGTGAGGTGCATGCAAGCAAAAGCGGTGTGGCACATTTTGTTTACCCTGACGATGCTGTGACGTTGGATGCTGTGCGCAATTTACTTGGCTTTTTACCATCCAATAACGGGCAAACTCCTCCTGCTGTGACATGTCACGATGACCCCAATCGCCGCGATGAGCGTTTGCGAGATTTGATTCCCACAAAATCCAGCAGCTCTTACGATGTCAACGATGTCATTACCTGTGTGGTAGACGAGGGTCTCTTTGTGCAGGTACAACCCCATTTTGCCCGCAACATTCTTGTAGGGTTCGCACGGCTTGCAGGGCGTTGTATAGGCGTTGTAGCCAACCAGCCCCAGGTGTTAGCCGGTGCCATCGACATGAATGCTGCAGACAAAGCAGCTCGATTTGTGCGGTTTTGCGACTGCTTTAACATTCCCATTGTTACATTGGTAGATGTTCCAGGGTTTTTACCGGGCATTGCCCAAGAGCACGGCGGTATTATTCGTCATGGAGCCAAGCTGCTATTTGCCTATGCGGAAGCAACTGTTCCCAAAATCACAGTGGTGTTGCGCAAAGCTTACGGAGGAGCCTACTGTGTGATGGGCCCCAAACAGTTGCGGGCGGATCTGAATTTTGCTTTGCCTACAGCTCAGCTGGCAGTCATGGGGGCTGAAGCAGCAACACGCATTGTCATGCGCCGCGAAATCGACAAGGCAGACAACAAACAAGAGCGAGCAGCCCAGCTGGCACAAGACTACGCAAACCGATTTGAAAACCCCTACCAGGCGGCTCAATTGGGTTACATCGATGAAGTGATTTTTCCCCAGGACATGCGTCCCCGCTTATGCCAAGCATTGCTGACATTGGCAAGTAAACGGGATCGGCTCCTGCCCAAGAAGCACGGAAATGTGCCTTTATAGGTGTTGAGAACCGTTCTGATATAATAGATAAATAAAAGAATAGGGAGCTGACAATTCAACAACGCGTGCAGTTGCAAGATGAACGGATGTTGCAGTGCATTGGAGGTGTGCAGCAAAAACACTTGCGGTTGATTTCAAGTGTGTTGGGTGTGCGCATTGGGGCACGTGGCAACGTTTTATACCTGACGGGAGGTGCCCGAGTGACTGAGGCAGCGGTCCGTCTGTTTGAGCAACTGCAAGAGCGTGTTTTGTCTGGGCACAGCATCACCGAGCAAGATGTCCGTTGTGCAGCGCACGCTTTACAAGACAATCCAAAAGCACAGGTGCAATTTGAACAACATGTTTTATCAAGCCAATCAGGGCAATCGGTGGTGCCAAAAGGTTCTGGGCAGGAGAATTATGTGCAGGCCATGAAAAAAAATGATATTACGTTTGCCATTGGTCCTGCAGGCACAGGTAAAACGTTTTTGGCCATGGCCTACAGCATACAGCAGCTGCGATCGAAAAAATGTGAGCGGATCGTGTTGACGCGGCCAGCCATTGAAGCAGGAGAGAGATTGGGCTTTTTGCCAGGTGATTTAGAGGAGAAAATTTCTCCCTATTTGCGTCCTTTGAATGACGCGTTGTTTGACCTAGCGCAACCTAGGCAAGCTCGAGAGTTGTTAGAACAAGGGATCATTGAAATTGCTCCTTTGGCCTTTATGCGGGGGCGTACGTTGAGTGATGCATTTGTTATTTTAGATGAAGCTCAAAATACAACACCCCAGCAAATGAAGATGTTTCTCACCCGTTTAGGGTTTGGGAGTAAAATGGTGATTACAGGGGACATTACCCAAGTGGATTTGCCTATTGATCAACAGTCGGGTTTGGTAGAGGCGACCCAGTTGTTGCACGAGACACAGGGAATTGCCATTTGCCACTTGACCCAGCAAGATGTGGTGCGTCATCCTTTAGTGGGTCGTATTGTGAACGCATACGAAAACGGCGAACGAAGGGGGAAACAGGGTTGAAACATCGGTTTTTGTCGACTTTGATGGGGTCGTGGGTTGCGTTGGCCTTGGTGGTTTCTGGATGTACTAGCTGTGTTCGTCGCGATCGTGTTGCCGTGCACAACGTGCTCATTGATCTGCCTAAGCAACAGCAGGCTGCTTTGTGGTCCAAGCGCGATGCGTTGCGACCCTGGGTGATTGCTGCTTTACATGCCACTGGCCATGTGCGTTTGGTTTCCAAACCGCAAGATAACAGTCAGGTGGTGCGTGTGCAGTTGCAGCATGTGCAGCAGCAAGGTAAACCCCATGTGCGTGTGAGCGTGCACATTCCTCAGCGAGAGCTGCAGCCTGGAGAAAAAAAGCAATATGCTGTGGTGCAGGGAGAACTGCAAGAGCGTGAACAACCAAAAAAGGAGCTTGCAAGTTGTTGTTGGGGCCGTGTGATTGTGTCTGAGGAGCAGTTGAATGAAAATCCAAAGCATGTTTTGCACAGAGCCGTTGTAAAGGCTGCGAAGCAGATGCAGCAGTTCAAGCAGTGTAAGCCCCATGTGGTAGCTGCATTGATCAAACAGTTGCAACAAGTTGTTACGGGACAGCAAGGGCAAAAAAAGGGGCAAGAGCGCAAAACAGGCATTGAGTCCATTTTGCATAAACTTGGTACATGCAAAGTGAAGCAAGCAGCCACAACCATCGAGCAACTACTTGTGTTGCAGTCTAACATGCAGGTCAATCATGCAGCCTTACAGGCATTGGGTCGCATTGGTAGTGCTGACAGTGTGCCGGTTATCATCGAGTTTGCTCACAAACAGCAAGAGCAAAAGCTCATGCTGCAGGCCATTGTTGCAGCAGGGCGCATTGGGGGGGCGCAGGCAGCAGGTTGGTTGTTTGCTTTGTCTAACGGGCACGAGCAAGCGGGCATTCGTCGGGCTAGTGCGCAGGCGTTGCAACAGGTGTCGTCTATTTTGCCTCATCCCCAGGTCGATGCTGTTCAGTAATGACAATTCTCCGAAACAACTTTCTGTTTGGGAAGATTTCTCGTGTTCGTGATTTTTTTGTTCATCTACGATAAGAGTCTGCCCGCGATTTGTTTTGACGCTCATCTTCGTTCACAAAAAAATCACGAACACGAGAAATCATATAGGCGTTTATATACGAGAATTGCCGAATACCAGGAACTGTGAAGTTATACTTTATGGTTTGTAAACTTTGGGTAGGCTCAAATGTACTTTTCTTGCAATTGCGGACAAGGAGTCTCCTTTTTGTAGGCATTGAGCGACACAATGTTTTGGGCGTGCACCGGCAGAGCATTGGGTACAACAGCATACGAGTATGACTCTGTTTTTTGCGGTTGAGTCGGCATTGGCGTTGCTTGTTGAATGTACTGTCCCCACTGAGAGCCATCTAGGCTTGTGGTGCTGTAAGCACCTGGGTAACACAACAGCGTTTGGCCTTTGCTCAGGCCATCTCGCACCTCAGCAGCTGCCGCAACTGCTCTTTTTGTATGCAAAAGTGTTTGGCTTTGAGATGCAGATCGCACAAACAGCCCGTAGGTTTTGCCGTCTGCATCCAGCAGCAAGAAATCTCGGGTTCCTTTGTAGGGGTAGTACTCGACAATGTCATGTTTTTG
This sequence comes from Myxococcota bacterium, assembly GCA_039030115.1. Lineage (GTDB taxonomy): Bacteria > Myxococcota > UBA727 > UBA727 > JABDBI01 > JBCCEX01. Next base: position 24 of record JBCCES010000088.1, on the reverse strand, counting down.
TAAAATGTTGTGGAAGAACGCAAC
>JBCCES010000087.1:0-5938 GCA_039030115.1 Myxococcota bacterium | reverse complement strand
TTGTGCAACAAAACATTGAATATGGTGATAACGTCCTAATAAGAATAATTGTTGTTGAGCGTTTTGAGCTGTTTCTTGTTGGCATGGTTTCCCTGTGAAAATATCCAGATACTCCCTTAATTCATTTGCTTCGTCTTTATCTAACGGATTTGCTAGTTGAATTTGTATGTTTTTGCATATGTCTGCACCTGTTTGAAAGGCGTGACACAAACCGCTACATAGGAACGCAACAAGGATAAAAATGTACATTCCCGGTTTTGTCATTGCTCCAAAATCCGGTATACGAGGCGCAATCTTTGATCTAAGCGAGTATCTGATCCGCGTTCATAAGGAACGAGTGCGGCCCCCTCTAGAAACAAGCTGTTGCCAACAGGAAGGTGGTCAAACAACAAAATGCGGAGCCGTAGGTTATTGAGGACTTGGTTGTTTAAGACAGAGCTGGATGTGCCAAAAGATGCAGCTGCTTCCAATTCTACATGTTCATCCACTTCCCACTGTACCCGAGGGCCAGCGCCGCTGGCTTGTGTTGTGCTAGACACGCGAAGACGGCTTTGGGTGGAATCAAAAAACCACTCCTCGAATTCACCAACGGCTGGCTGAAAGGCCACCTGACTAGACAAAGCCAGAAGGGCTCCGAGGGAAGATGTCCCTGCAGGACTCACTAAAATTGCCAGCATGCGTGATGGATCCGATTTACTGTCTCGAGGAAACGACTGTAGCTTGGCTCGCATGCGGTTCCAGTTTCCTGCAAGGTTTAATTTTAAGGTGACAGGTGTACCGAGGGCAGATTGGTCTTGTGGAAGTTCAGACGAGTTGGCGTTGAGATCAATATGAGCGTGGATAAAGGAACCCGGCAAACGACTGAGCAAAATGGTGTCTTGCTGAATGGTGAAGTCGATGGCAGGGAATTGAACGGTTCCTTCGAGAATTTCTACGCCCCCCTCCAAAAAGAGTTCTTTCCCCGCTGTTTTGAGCCGTAAGTCTGATGCAATGGATCCTCGAATGCGGGCAACTGCGATGTCAGCCCAAACAGAGAGGCTTGGTGCAAGGAGATGAACATCCACGTGCAATGGTGAAAGCCAGTCAAGGGAGGGTTGTTTCCAACCGTTTTGAGAAGTTTTTGCTGTTAAAACAAAGTCTTGCCAACTAAAACGACGAGTCAATAAACCTGTCGATACATTGATGTCTCCTGTGATTTGATTGGACCCTTTTTGTGTTATGATGGCCAAATCTCCGTTCAGTTCCAACCAATTGCGTTCCCATTTCACAAGCAAATCTTCTATTTGTGCAGAGGCATTCCAGCTTTGTGTGCGTTTTTGTAGTGGGCATACATCTGTTTCTCCATTGAGCTTGAGATGGCCGCTGCCAATATCTAAGGAAATATGTTGAGCTTGCACATGTGTACAGCCAGGATGGTGATGGGAAGGCTGCAACAGAAATTCTCCTTTGTGCCAACGGATGGTGTCATGTATTCCTCCCACCCGTGCCAACACCTGAGTGTCGGTAAACAGTGTGCCTTGCCACAGCGGCGACGCCCACAAACCCCAGATTCTTAGCTTTCCTGTTAGGTTGCCTGATACAGAAGCTTTTTGAGGCAAGAAGGAAGTCGTAAGTGGTAAAGGAAGTGCACCCTGCAATTGTAGGTCAAGTCGTTTAGGTTCTATCCATCCTTGTAACCAGGTTTCTCGGTTATCCCATGTAAATCCGATAGGAGATGTTGATTGTAGTCGGTTGTTTTTTAGACGCAGTTTGACAGGTTTTTGCAGTTGCATCTCTGACAAACCTGTTGCCGTTGTTCGAAACTTTTGTATGTCTAAGTAGCCATTGGTTGTCAATCCAGAAGAGCCGGCAGGCCGCATTGTTGTGAGGTCAAAATATAAGCTTGTCGTCACGTTGATGGATTGTGCTTGTAGACGTTGCAAAAACTGCCCTGCGGATACATCAGTCAAATGGCCCGTTGTTCGTATATTGAAGACACCCGATGGGTGAACCGTGCCGTGAAATTGAGCTTGTAGCGGGTCAGTTAGCAGACAGCTGTTTTGGTGCGTTTTGTGTTCACCCTGTCGTAATGCACATAAGAAACCTTGTAGTTGGCCAGATTTTAACGAGAAATGGCTATGTAGAGATCCTACGGAATACCATACAGGATTTGCATGTTGCGAAAAGATTGTCGGTTCTTTGACATGGAGTTGTGGGATGGTTACATTTGCTGAAATTTGAGGAGAATGCCAATTGCCCCAAGCAGATAAATCTAGCTGCAAACGTCCTGATAGGGGAGCAAGATGGGGTAGCATCTGGCTCCATGGTTGTATGGATAACCCAGTGGCACCTAGGTGTAAATGCAGTTTCTTTCCAGGCAGAAGAAGGGAAGAACGCGCAAATATGTGTTGTCCTCCTCGTTTTAATTTGCCACTGATTTGTAGGAGAGTTTGTGTTGTGTTGTCGGATTGGGTATGGGCATCTTTGAACCACAAATAGACATTGCCTGCACCCAAGGGGATCTGTTTCCAGTACAAATTTTCTATTTTTACTTGAGATTGCAATTGAGGTTTTTTCCACGTTCCACCAAGTTTTATTTTGGACTGTAAATGACCTTCTAATTGAGGGTTAAAAGAGGATAGAAAATTGCCTAGTTTGATAATGTGTACATCTGCATCCCCTTTCAGCTGTTTTGTGCGCCACAGCATTCGAAACTGGCGAATAGTCATCGCCGCTGCTATGTTGTTTGTTGTGAGGTGAGAAACGTTCAGCTCAAGGGGCGTGATGTTTCCATGTCCTGTCAGTTTGCCAAAAGGGATCTTGTAGACTGCAATCTCCTGACCTTGCAAACGAAACGACGCTTGAGGATGCGCAAAGGAACCTGACACTGTTAACTGTGCATTCATTGTACCTGTTAGCTTTGCCCAATGAGGTAAAATTTTATGTAATGTTAGGAGAGAAATCCCTGTGGCTTTGAAGCTGCCTGTGATAGGACTTGTAGATGTAAATTGTTGAATTTCAAGATTCCCATTTACTTGTCCAGAAGCGAAGTCTCCTTTTTGAACGTCTATTTGTGCTCCTTGGGAACCCTTACCCTTGATGACCAAAGAAACGTTTTGTAGAGGGGATTTCCATAGATGTAGCTTGCCGATGTGCATGCGCCCCCTGCGAATATTGATTTGCTTTTTTCTTGCTCTTACATGAAAGCGAAAGCGTAAGTTTCTCCCTTTTATGAAGTCTGGTAGATCTTGCAGTAGCAAATTTAAGTTTTTTGCGGTTCCGGAGACTCTCAGAGAAGAGAATCCTTGGTTGCGTAAAATGCCTTCGATGCGGCTGTGCATTCCAGGTGCTTGAAGAGAGGCTTGATGAATCCGCAAGTGGGTGTTGTTAAGCAGATCTAAATTGAGATAGGTTTGTGTTTGTGGGGCTAAAAACCTTCCTAGTATTTGTAACTGTTTCCCCCCTCCTTGAAATGTGAAATTGATGGGTTTTTCACCATTTGCAATGCCTGTTACGCGTAAATTTCCTTTCATAAAGCCATCCAACGACATATTGCTGTGACCCGCTCGCACGAGGTTTGCAACTCGCACATTTTCTAACTGCGCTTGGAACAAGAGGCTTTTATCTGTATAGCGTACCCAGCCTTGGGGCTTGATGGATCCACCCCCTTCCAGTTGAATCAGGCCATCGTCTATTCGAACTTGTCGTCGCGTCACATGTGTTGTGAGCCAGCCCTGCTGTACGGTGATGTTATAGGGCTTACATTGAGAGAATTCTGCTCGAGCTTGCACAATGGGATCTTTGAGCTTTCCTGTCAATGTGCCTGTGGCGTGAAAGGAGGGAAGAGTAAAAGGCAGGGGAGACAGGCCGATGAGCCATGTAGCAGGTGGTACATCTAGCCAAGCATGTATATTGTAGCGTTTTGTATTAAAATCAATGCCACCTTGAGCACGGGCATGTAAGCCCATGATGTCGCTTGTTGCTTGATGTATGTGTAGTATTTTGTTCTGGACCGATAAAGAATCTGCTTGCAAGTTGTGGTAAGGAAATTGGAGATGCTTTGCATTAATCGTTCCTCGGTGAGAATGCACAGAAGATACGTTGATAATGGCTTTTGTGCCATTGATTTCAACGGAGCCATCTGCTTGGACAGATTCACACAGTACCTCTACTTCCTGTTTTGGGTTTTCAAAAAAGAACCTCCCGTTTTGTATGGTGATGTCATCAATGCGAATAAATGTACTGCGATTTTTGCCAAACGCATCTTGTGTACGGAAAAGGGATTTCCAATTGAGTTTTCCCTCGGTATGGTTTAGGTAAAACATGGGTTGAGAGATAACCATTTTACTCACGACAAGACGCCCTTTTAACAAAGCAGAGAGGGTTAATTGCATGTGTACAGACTGTGCTGAGGCAAGCAATCCCTCCTCTGAGTCTTTTAACTGGACGTCGTGCAGTGTTAAGGAAGAGGGAAAAGTAAAATGTGTGGAGGCTACTTCTAAGCGACCATTCAAGTATTGGTTGACTTGTTGTAGTGCTTTACGAGGCATGGAACGAATCAGAGAACTGACTTTTTCTAAAGCTTGCTGGGCATAAGCTGCTTGCGTTGTGAGCAGACATGCCCATAAACACACAATCCATCCAAACCGTTTCATCTTTCTAGAGTGCCCAGTTCCTTGCCATCAAACAAGGCGTTTGTTTTTAACCTCTTTTCTTGAATGAGTCGTTTTTTTACCACGGCAAGGTTATGTATGAGGCCAGTTGGTATAGCACTATTGAGACATATTGCCAAGAATGCTACCGTGAAGTGTTGCGTAAGCTGTTTTGTAAAACATGAGAAAGAGTGCTCCCTATCCCATTGCATTGTTATGTGCTTGGGTGTCTATAAACACTGTGACAGGTACTGCATGTAGTAAGAAGCTCGATCCCCGTTATTCCGTAGCAGTCGGTGATAGTCATGCTTGTGCATTTGATTGGGAAGGTCGTATGGCATGTTGGGGCAATGCCGAGCAGGATCAGTTTGAGGGCATACCTGTGTATGAACAGCAATTTGAAACTGTTTTTGCAAGAGGTAACAATACATGTGCTATCGAGCAAAAGAGCCATTTTTTGACTTGTTGGGGTAGCAATCGTCAGGGGCAACTCAATGGCATGCCACAAAATGAGTCTGTTTTAGAGGTTGCTATGGGATTGCAACATGCGTGTGCCATGAAACAAGATCGGACCTTGACATGTTTTGGTAATCGTTCCCAAGGTCAAGACATCGATTTACCTCCCCCGTTGACACGTTTTTGGCATGTATCCTGTGGTGATTATCATTGTTGTGGACTTTTGCATCCCGACCGTTCGGTGGTGTGTTGGGGGGATGCAAATCAGGGGCAAAGGGTGGGTATGCCAGATGCGGGGGTTCGGTTGAAGCAGATATCTGCAGGGGCTTTGCATACGGCTGCTATTGATGTATCTGGGCGTTTATGGTTGTGGGGGAATCGACAACGCAATCAACTGCAGGGAATGCCTACTGTGCATGCAAAGTTTATAGATGTTTGGTCGGGGGGATATCATACGTGCGTGCAAAGGCCGAATTTGACTGTTTATTGTTTCGGGGACAACAGTGTGGGGCAGGTGCAAGCTGTTCCTCAAGACGAAGTTTGGCAGGCGTTTAGTGCGGGATCATGGAATTCGTGTGGACTCAACCCAGAAGGTCGAGTCGTCTGTTTTGGGGACGAAAGTCAAGGGCAAACAGTCGATTTACCTCCCCAAACTCTCTGGCCAAAAGTTCAGATCGATTGAGTTTCAGACCTGTTCTTAACGCTTAGAAAGGTGTTTTCTTATGTCGTATTAAAGGAGTATAAGTTGTGTCAATTATTCAGGTTTTAGATCCTAAAACGGCCGATCAAATTGCTGCTGGTGAGGTGATTGAAGGCCCTTGGTGCGTCGTTAAAGAGCTTGTAGAAAATGC
>JBCCES010000086.1:0-5963 GCA_039030115.1 Myxococcota bacterium | reverse complement strand
TTGGTGTGGTGCTGACAGCAGTATTTACCGCATTGGTTCTGCAAGTGGAATTTTCAACATTTGGTCTGCATGGGCAGATAACATTTCTGCATCTTCTTTTGTTTGGAACACTCATTGCAGCGACCGATCCCATTTCAGTCATCGCACTGCTACGCCAACTGGGTGTCGATCGGCGTATCTCTGTGCTGATTGAAGGTGAAAGTCTCTTTAACGACGGAACAGCCATTGTCCTGTTCCTTACTGTCTTACGGCTGTTCACTTCGGGCTCTTTCCATGCTTCTGAGATCTTGTCAAAATTGATCTGGGTTTGCCTGGGTGGAATTTTTGTGGGCATCACAATAGGTTTTTTGGCTCGGTTTGTTATGGGGTTCACACGCGACTCTCTTTTGATTATTGCGTTGACCACCGCTGTGGCTTATGGAAGCTACCTGCTTGCCGAGAAGCTACACGTTTCTGGAATCTTGTCTATTGTTTTTTCAGGCATGGTGCTGGGAAACACAGATTACAAACAGGGGCTAGGCTTAAACGCACGGGTGGCCGTCATGAGTTTTTGGGAGTATACAGGTTTTTTAATCACCAGCATTGTCTTTTTACTCATGGGTTTAGAACTCAATATTTTGCTTTTGCTGGATCACTTAGAGTTGATCATCCTTGCGTTTGCCGCTGTTCAAACTTCCCGTTTGGTAGCTGTGTTTTTACCCATCCCTGTCTTGCGCCGCTTAGGGCAGCCATTGGCCTACAAAGATGCCACCATGGTTTGGTGGGGCGGTTTGCGGGGAGCTTTGTCTATGGTTTTGGTTCTGTCCTTACCTGAGCACATCCAGGCAAGAGACTCTCTCATTGCCATGACATTTGGCGTTGTCGTTTTATCGGTGGTTGCGCAAGGCAGCAGCATGGGCTTGCTGTTAAAGTGGTTGAAACTGATGCCCCGCACCAGCGATGCCCAGACATTTTTAAACACAAGTCTTGCTCGATTGCGTGCCATTGACGAGCAGCAACGCACGCTAAAACGTCTCTACGGATGTAATACACAAGCTGCCCAAGAAATTATGCAAAATCTGCACAAACAGCGGCAAGTTATCCTAGATGAATTGCGTCGACGGCAACAAGATCCGACATTTTTTCATGCCATGCAAGAACACAAAACACATCTTGAACGCTACCTAAAACAAGCAGCTCGCCAATCCTACCGCGAATCGATGAGCGCCAGCCTCATTAGCGAACATGAAGCCGCCGAATTGATCCAAGAGCTGACCTTTGTACAACCATCGCCTTCTTTGCCTGATCAAGAGAAAAAGAGTCCGCCTAAATCCACCTCATCTGAGAGCTCAATATGATTCATACAGACAATTATGTTCCCTGCTGCAGCCACCCTAGCACTGTCGTTGTTGTAAACAGCAGCGACATGCGGCATGTTCAATCTCTGCTGCCAAAACCCAAATGGCTCTACCGCTTTTATATGAATCCCATCAAGGCGCTGGAGTTTTTGGAAAAGCAACAACAACCCACGAGTCTTGGATCCCATTGGCAACGAGACCAACATAACTCCAACTGCTTTAACAGCAACTCATTTGATCACGGTGTTCGGAGCTTGCTACAACGCGCCTTTGATACCCGTCGCCATCTGCAGGTCTCTGCACTCGTTACCTCGCAGTCTCTTTTCCATATTTCAGGTGCCCAACTGTGCGAGCGTGTCGCACTTCCCCATGTGCAAACCCTGTTATTGGGGCCAAACAACATGTGTGCCGAAGGCATCTCACTCATGAGTCAGGGGAAAATTCACTCTTTTCTTGACGATAGCGCGTTGGGTCAACATCTAGAAAAAACATTAGCAACGGCTCAAAAACGTTTTTTTCAAAGTTTGTCTGCACCTCTTTACGACTTGCTGTTTTTCTTTGATCCACACCACCCTTTGTTCGATCCTGCAGTGGCACAAACACTAGAAAATGCCGTACAAAAAACAGGTGCAGCGGAATTTTATCTGTGCGGGCCCCAGGGAGACTTTATCTTCATTACTGCCAAAGGGGAGTTTACCGGTTTTGTTGTGCGTAGCCAAAGACAAATCGATGCCCTGCTTAATAGTCAAGAAGCTAAGAGAGCTTCTGTGCGTGTGGTTGAATCGTTGCAAAAGGGAACACATATTTTGTGCCTGCCTCCCAAAGGGCATGGGGGTCCTATTCCCGTTGCTCAATGGCAAGATCACCTCTACGAAGCTCAGACTTTTCAAGGAAAGCAAACCTATCGCTTTGCTTGTGTGCCTAACTGGGTTGCCCTAAACGACAGCTTTACACCTCTTGCTTACTGCAATAAGCCCAGCTTGCCTGTCCCCATTGATTCGGATGCATCACCCCATCTGTTTTAACCCTGCTCATGGAGCAAGTATTCACTCCACATGTCAGTTTATCTTCAGTTGTATTGTTAACGACTAGGTTGGTTATCTGGGTGTGGCAAATAGCCGCGACCGTACCGATCGTTGCTGCCGTTGCGACTGCTGTTGTGATCGCTAAACGTATCTGTGACAAAGTTGTCTGGCAGGTTGCAGATGAATCCACTCTTGTTGTAATCGCTTGCAGGCTGCGGCACACGAAGCATCTTGACAATGACCTCTACAGAAGCACGAAAACCAGGGTCTACATGTTCTTGAAAAGAGCTTTTCTTGGCGCAGCTGCCACCAAGTGCATCCTGCAACAGCATAAAAGTGAGAATGATATTTCTCAGATCGTTTTGCTTTGGCTTGAGGTCTTCTAAAAATTCTGTAAGCTGCGTGTCCACATCGGATTTTTCCAACAAAGCATTGATCGCTAAAGCAGAATCATTTTGGTCAATTGCCTGCTGCAGCTTGCCCGCATCAACGGCCACCGCCGTTTGAACAGACAACTCTACAAGCATCAACAAGAACAAGCTCTTTCTCCAAGCAATTTTCATCTCTCCCTCCTTTTGAACACACCCCACAACATGGCAAATGACAATTTTGCACAGTGGATGGATCACTTCCTACTTAGTACTCTATCATTGTGGTTGTCAATAATATAATGTGGCTTCTTTTGTATAAATGGTCGCAAAATATGGTCTGTTTTGCTTTCAGACGGTAACATCAAGCCATCATGCACACTTCACCTATGGATAGTCAGACGCTTTATGAAAAACTACAGCGGCGCAGCCGAGCTTTTGCTGCTGTACGCTCTTTTTTTGTGCAAAGAGATTTTTGGGAGGTGGATACGCCCATGTTGTCATCCACCGCTCTTGTAGACGCCTACATTGACCCTGTTGTCGCGCAGGTGCACTCTTCGCCCCATGCAGCGGCGCAGCAGCATTTTTTACACATTTCACCCGAACTGGCTCTGAAGCGTGTTTTGGCCGCAGGAGCACAACGTATCTATCAGCTGTCTCACGTGTTTCGTGATGGCGAGGTGGATCGCCTGCATCGGGTAGAATTTACACTCCTAGAGTTTTATCGCGTGCACAGCAGCATGCAGCAACTCATCACCGATTGTCAGCAGCTATTTGCCCACATCAACCAAGACCTCAACTCTCTTCGCAGCAACGATCATACGGCAACGGCAGATACAATGAACCATTTGCAGTGGGACAAACCCATTGAGCAAGCCAGCATGCAACAGCTGTGGCAACACCATGCAGGCATCGATTTGGCCGAGGCCTTGCAGCAGATGCAGCAGGGTCATCCAGATGCTTTGGTGCAGGCTGTACAAAAGGCAGGTTTTTCTTTGCGGAAAGAGGCCAGTTTTGAGGATGCCTTTACCCAGGTTATGCTCACGCGTATTGAACCCAGCATCGGCCAGCAACGCCCTTGCGCGGTGACGCATTGGCCCAAGCAAATGGCTAGTTTGGCCCAACTATGCCCTGATAACCCTCTGTTTGCACAGCGTTTTGAAATTTACGCTGGCGGTGTGGAGTTGGCCAATGGATTTGTGGAACTGACAGATCCCCTCGAGCAGCGCAGACGGTTTGAACAAGACAATGCCAAGCGGCAGCGTATAGGCAAACAAGCCCTGCCTCTAGATGAGGATTTCTTACAGGATCTACAGCACCTGCCCCCCTGTGTGGGTGTAGCAGTGGGGTTTGACCGGTTGCTGATGCTGCAAAGTGCTGGCAACACCTTGCAAGATGTGATGGTATTTTAATATACTATATAATAGGGGGCTTGCATGCAAAACAATACAGATTTTCAGTTGAAACAGCCACTCGATTGTCTGCAGCAATTGTATGGTTACGATACATTTCGCAGCCAGCAGCAAGAGATTATTGAGCACGTTGTGCAAGGAGGGCACGCCCTGGTGGTGATGCCAACAGGTGCTGGTAAATCGTTGTGTTATCAGATTCCAGCCCTCTGCCGCAGTGGGGTGGGCATTGTGGTGTCGCCGCTCATTGCCCTGATGCAGGATCAGATTGCTGCCTTGCAACAGTTGGGTATTGCAGCGGGGGCTATCCATTCGGGTATGTCTTACGGCTATGTGCAGCAGATGAAAGATCGCCTGCTTGCTGGTGAAGTGGATCTCCTCTACGTAGCGCCCGAACGGCTGCTCATGCCGGAATTTCTGGAGCTGTTGCAGCGCTGCAGCCTGGCGCTATTTGCCATCGACGAAGCCCACTGTTTGTCGCAATGGGGCCATGACTTTCGCCCCCACTATGCCCAGCTGTCGCTGCTTGGGAAAACTTTCCCCGATGTACCCCGCATCGCCCTGACGGCAACGGCCGATGCACCAACCCGTAAAGACATTGTTGCGCAGCTGCAGCTGCAGCAGGGCAACATCTACGTCGATGGATTTGATCGACCCAACATTTACTATGCCGTTACCGAACGCAACAATCCCAAACAGCAGGCGTGGCGATTCATCCAAGAGCATCATCCCCAAGACAGCGGCATTATCTATTGCATCTCCCGCAAAAAGGTCGATGAAATGGCCGCTTGGCTGCAAGAGCGCGATGTGTGTGCGCTGCCCTATCACGCCGGGCTGTCACCCCGCGCGCGTATGGAGCATCAAAACCGGTTTGTTCGTGAAGAGCAGGTCCTTGTGGTGGCCACCATTGCCTTTGGCATGGGCATCGATAAGCCCGATGTGCGATTTGTGCTGCACATGAACATTCCCAAAAGCATGGAGGCCTACTACCAAGAGACAGGCCGTGCCGGTCGCGATGGCCTGCCCGCTAACGCCTACATGATCTATGGCCTGGAGGATGCTGCCATGCATCGGCACTGGATTGACGATTCCAACGCGCCCGACAACCAAAAGCGGATTGAGCATCAAAAGTTGAATGCCCTACTCGGCTTTTGTGAAGCCTCTCGCTGCCGGCGCAAGATTTTGCTGGAGTATTTTGGCGACAGCTGCGACGCATGTAACCGTTGCGATACTTGTGACCACAAACCTGAGACGTTTGATGGCACCATTGCGGTACAAAAAGCGCTCTCTTGTGTGCACCGCACAGGTCAGCGTTTTGGTGTCTCCTATCTCATCGATGTGCTGTTGGGCAAGACAACCGATCGCATTCAGCGTTTTGGCCATCATCGGCAAACCACATTTGGCATCGGTACACAATATAATAAAAAGCAGTGGCAAAACATCTTTCGGCAGCTGGTGGCTCACAACCTGCTTGCCGTTGACATTGTCGGCCACGGCGGCCTCAGCATCACACTGAAGGGGCGTGCATTCTTGCGGAACAAAGACCTCATTGCGTTGCGCACCTACCCCAAGGCGCAAGCGAGCCGACTCAAGCCAACAGCAACAACGGCATCTTCCAGCAGCCCATTGCAGCTACAAAACGAAGCAGACAAGGCGCTGTACCAGCGTCTCAAAGCCTTGCGGCAGCAGCTGGCCAAAGCGCAAAATGTGCCTGCCTACGTCATCTTTCACGACAAAACACTCTTGGAGCTTGCTGTGCACAAGCCCCAGTCGCTGCAGGCCATGCTGCAGATCAACGGCATTGGCGATGTGAAACTGCAGCAC
>JBCCES010000085.1:0-6009 GCA_039030115.1 Myxococcota bacterium | reverse complement strand
CTGATAGATCAGGTAAATTTATGAATCAAATAAAAAAGTATAGAAACCCTGCATCTCCAGACACGCAAAGTAACTTTTTCTACCGTCTTTCTCACTCTGAAATGGAACCGGTTTATAAAAATAAGCAAGCTGTAAAAATGTTGCTAAATGTTCTGAGTCCAATTATACAAAAATATCCTGAATTGCTCTTTAATAGACTTAGTAAATCTTACATCAGTCCAATTGAAAACTTGATTATTTCGGGCAAGGAGATAGAAGGTACGTACTCTAAGATTCTGGCGATTGTTTTGATCGATATGATTCCTAAAGAGAGGTTAAAAAAAGTACATTATGAGATCTCTTTGTTACACATTATGATGGCAGCCTTCGATGGAACGGGTAATGTGGATCAAATCATCACTCTGCTGCAGCATTGGCCTGACAAGCCCAAAAATGTTGAGATTGTTTTAAAGTCCTTGTCGATAAAAAGACAGCCAAAGATGCAAGTCGGTTTTTTAGATCTGCTTGCGGGCATGCGTGTATACAAACAGATAAAGCCGCAAAAGCTTATGGAGTTATGGAGTGTTGTGCGAGATAGATATCAGCTGAAATCTTTTAGTAGTAAGGGAAAGGGATTGTTGGTAGATCGCATTTACTTTCTTAAAGAACTAGACAAGGGCAAAAGTTATGATCTGTTTAAGAGTATTGTTGCAGACCTGCAAAATCGAGAAGAGATCATGTGGAGTTTATGGACTTTATTGTCCTCACAGGTGCTGCAGTTTTCACAGTGGCAAGAGACCGTCGAGTGGTGTTTAAAAAAGTACCCCAGTACCGCCAAGTTGGCATATGAATTTGTAGGAAGAGAACAGATAGAAAATCTGGGTATAAGTTGGAAAATTGAAAATATTTTTGGGACCTCTCCCATAGCAACTGCTATTATACATAAGAATGTAGAATTTGTAAAAATGTTTATAGATTGTGATGTAGATTTTGATGTAAGAGACTGGTCTTTAACGGCTGCTTTGCGAAGAGGTTTGTCGGAGGATTTAATTATAAAAATTATGCAGAAAAAACCCAATTTTTCATTGCCGGATGGCGACGGCGTGTATCCTGTTATGGCGGCTATTGCTCATAAAGATCTATCCTTTTTGGTGATGGTGTGCGTTGCCATGCAGACCCCAGCGCACATTCTTATGCGAGATGATATGATTGGCGTAGGCAAACTGAAACAAAATGTTTTTCGCACTATTATGCGCAGCAGAAATAAAAATTTGAGCTATGATAAGAAGAAGGCGCTTGTAAATACCATGATTTATCTTGCTGCAGATACAATTTATCTGTCGTTGTCGAATGCTCTAGATCAATCTCCCCCGTTGCTATTTACGCAGTGGAAATATTTTAAAGATTCCTTGTTTAGAAGTGTAATTGAAAATCGTGATGAAATATGCCACGTTTATCTATCTCAGTTGTATAAATATGCAGATCATTTTGCTGGTCAAGAGAGGCAATTAAAAAATCAGTTGTCTTCACTGCTATTACGGTATGACGAATGCAACTGCTTCAAACAGGACTCCTTTTTGCAAAAGCTATCACAGCATTACAAAGCACCCATCACACAAGATGATTTGGCAGCAGCTATTAGGCAAGAAGATCTACAGACATTTCAGCAGCTGTTTTCAAGCAGCCATGCACCGCAGCCCTTATGGCAGCAGGTGTGTCAATCGAGTCAAGACCTCTCTTTTGTCAACTCCATATACGACACCATCTATGAGAGAGAGGCAGACCATCGCACACACTACATGCAATGTTTGGCTGCCGCTTCGCAAACCTACAACTACTCTTTGTTGCAGCAGATTATTACACAGCAGTTCAGTACCTCTAGCACAAGTCTCTGTGCCGATGATGTGCAGGCGTTTTACGATTTAGGTGGCAACTTAGAGCTGCTGCTTAAGTTTCTCATCAAGAGCAACGAGCCTCTTTTTGCCAAATCGTTTGAGAAGCATGTTGAGCATCTTGGCTCGTTGCAGATAGAAAAGCTGATGATTGCGGCAGCAAAAGAGAGGTTAAGATTGCAGCAAATTACCGAAATGATGACACTGTGGGCCGCTAAAGTTAAAGCCGATAAAGACCTGCCAAAGTATGTTTCTGCCATCGATGAAAGTTTGCCAAAAATTTTGCGGCAACAGTATGGTGAGGCGGCAGATCCAGCCATTTTGTCGTACTTGAATATTGTGAAAAATAACCCAGTCTTGTTTGCCTATGCTGTTGGTGAAGCCAGGCTGTTTGATAATCAGTGTCAGAAATTTTTAAACATTTTTGCAAAAATATTAGGCGGCAACAAAGATGAAGAGTGGCTCACATCTTCAAGATTTTTTTCGCGATTCTTCTATCGATTTTATCAAAACAACCGCATTGAGTTAGTCGATGACGCTCTAGTTGCACTAGCTGACAACAACTGCTTAGGCCCCCGCCAAATGACAAAACTCCTACAGCAGTACTACTACAATAAGTATCAAGAAGAGCTAAACACCTCTTTCATTACGTCGATAGCTGACACTAAGCCCGGCAAATTGCTGCAAAGCCTCATCGAGCAAAACCAATATGGTGAACGTCAAGACAGCGCAGAAGCACTAACCTATTTTCTCGTGCAACACAACCTACCAAAAACAGCCAAAATTCTTGACCCATCTACTTATGAGCAATGGAAAACAGGCGGACTAGGTTCCCAGATTCTACGCGTCGCAAAATATTTTGCAACCAACCCCGGCGTATCACATATTCTCACCATGCAAAAGCTCAACGCCTCTCTAATAAACACCTTAAAAAGCAACGGATGCAAGGTTAAAAAAACCAACATGTTGAGCATTAAGCTACCACTTCATACCAAAAAATGGCTGGCAACCCCCATTAACATCGACCTCACTGCCGCAAAAGATGACACCGAGCAGGCAGTGCTACAGTTGGTACAACAAAACATGACACACGCCATTGCCAAACAGCTCAATGTATCAACAGCATCTGTTATAGAGTATCTACACAAATCCATCACCCCCCCAACGCACATCCTCCCAAAAGATAGCCGCAACAAGCCTCGCATCGCGCCCCAAAACAGCTGCCCAGACAACGATATACAATGATTTACAGACGGTGATTTTCACGCCCATCCAGTTCAAAGTATTGATAAACCACCAAGTCTATCTAAAAAATCCCAGGAAACTCCCTTGTTTACTGTCTCATATCCCAAAAGGGGCTTGGAACATAAGCTGAAAAATTTTACTATGATATTTTATGTAAATACTTGATTTTGGCTATGAGCTCGAAAATTTGCAGGCCACACAAGAGCAAGAGCTCAGGCAACGAGCAGTGTTATCGCATGTGAAGGGCGGCGCTGTGGTTTTTGAAATCGGCTCGTAATGGACAGCTTGCTTGCGTGAGGTGTTTTGTTTCTAGCTGCAGCGTTGCGTATTAGACCCATATCTAGCCCAGCTGCTCAAATTTGGTTGCTCCAGGGAAGCCGGTTACACTCGCCGCTATTAGGTTTCAAGTGCCTATTTTTATATAAATCCGGCGCCCTGCAAGCAAAAAACCAGGTAACATGCCAAAATGTTTTTTTGCAGATCCTCCATGAAGGCCTCGTAAAAGCTGCATTTAACTGAATTCCAAAAAATCAAATCACAAGTTCACTCAAAACTTGACCGCCGTCTTCGTTAAGGGCAATTGAAAATTAACGAAGAGCCTCCTACACCCGAGAGCATAGGAGGCCCCTGCCATACTCCAGGAAGAGTACTAACACGAGAGCCTGTCGACCCACATGCCTGTTTGAACTATATCAACTCATTCACCAAAAAGCAATGACAAAAATATTTTTTATCTCTCCTTGTAGATTCTTTATGCAGTTAATCAAGCTGTTTCATTGGTCATGATAAAGCAAGCGCCTGCAACATCTATCGCAGCACATGGATATTTTAACGTGGATTCGTTGGCCGCAACAGGTGCAGCAACACCATACGAAACATGCGGCAACAAGAGAGAGAATAAGCAGAAGTTAAAGAAACATAAACTGTTTGGCGCAGGTAGATCTTATGCCTGCTGAGCATCGTCGTTGTCGTCTGCCCTCTTTTTTTCGGCGGATTCTAGCGACGATGAACGCAGGGCCCACACCGTAAAAAATCCCATGATCCCGATCATAACAATCAAGCCGACAGCTCCCATGGGGGTTAAAGTTTTGGGCTCACGACGAGTGACCGCAGAGCCCTTCGCAGCAGCGACAGGCTGCGGGTTGTCACTGTCAGTATCCTGGCGCGAGTCGTCTTCGTTGTTGTCAGAAGATGAATGAACAGAGGCAAGGTGTGCGGGTTTGGCTGCTGCAGAACTTGTTGCAGAAAGATGGGGGGCGAACAACAGCAGGCTGGCAAATGTTAGGATGCTACGAAGCATTTTTTTATCTTTCCTATTTTAGACGTAAACTCTATCTACGGGCCATGGTAGGATTGATTTTTATTTGAGTCAAGGGGAGTTTTCATCAACTTCCTAGTTTCGTTCTAAGGATACGTTCTAATCTGTCAGGGCAACGTGTATTGTTAGTCGCTACTGCCTATTTTGCGTTTGAGTTCGGCTTTGAGTTGCGCAATACGCTTTGGCGATAGGTGAGTGATCTCTACGACATCTTCTCCCCTGAGCTACTCGCTTAATTCGACACAAGGTGTGTTTTGACATTTTTTCATGCTACAATGAAGCATTATGGAACGCTACTTTAATACCTCTGGGCCGTTGAATGCAGCCGAGCATTATACTTTAGATCCGCTGCAGCGCTTGGAATTGCCGGAAGTGCTGTCTTTGATTGATCAACAAAAATACTTCTCGCTCCACGCACCACGGCAAACAGGCAGGACTACCTATCTCAAAGCGCTGGCTCGTTACCTCAACGATGAGGGCCGTTTGCGGTGTTTGTATGTTTCTGTCAAGCAGGACCAAGCAGCGCATCAAGATTTTGAAAAGGGCGTGGCGGTTGTGATGAGTCAAATTGCTGCGGCTGCGCAAGAACAGCTGCATGATGATTTTGTGGCAAAAAATTGGCCAAACATACTCGAAACGTCAGGTGGTGCAGCCAACACAATGCTGCATACACTCACTAAATGGTGCGACCATAGCCCTAAGCCGATGATGATTTTGATAGACGACATCGATGCATTGGCGGGCAGCACATTGATAGCTATGCTGCACCAATTGCGTGTCGGCTACTGCGATCGCAACTTTGCACCGTTTCCACAAAGCGTTGTTCTGTGTGGCATGCGGCACTTGTTTGATTATCAAGTGGAATTCGAATTTGGGGTGGATTTTGTTCCGTATAACATTAACTCGGAGTCTTTGCAACTTAAGAACTTTTCGATAGACGACATTCAAGCTTTGTATATGCAACACACGCAAGAGACAAAGCAGCCGTTTGCAACAGGTGTGTACGAGCGGGTGTTTGAGCTGACGCAGGGGCAACCCTGGCTGGTGAATGCATTGGCTTACGACGCTTGTTTTCAGCACAAAGATGGGCAAGATCGCAGCAAGAGCATCACGGTGGCTGATATCGATGCCGCTAAAGAACGGGTGATACAGCGGCGTGAAACACATCTGGATCAGTTAATGGCCAAGATGCAGCAAGATCGAGTACAACCCGTGATTGAGTCAATTATGAGTGGCAAAATACTCAGTCCTACCAAAGGCGACATTAACTATACCATGGATTTAGGTCTTATCCGGCAGGATGAAACCAATAGCATTGTTATTGCCAATCCGATTTACCGTGAGGTTATTGCACACGTAGCTTCTGGTGCATAGGGTATCATCATAACTGACGTTATGATGTAACATAGTGAATGTGAGCGACACCGTGCAAGACAGCCCAATTATCAATCCAACCGGCGGCATGCCTGTGGGGGTATCGGATTTTGCTAAGTTAAGGCAAGACGATTACTGTTTTGTCGACAAGACTCTGTTTATCAAAGAGTTTCTCGATGTCCGCGGTGAGGTCACGCTCAT
>JBCCES010000084.1:0-6015 GCA_039030115.1 Myxococcota bacterium | reverse complement strand
CAGACGAATGAGCATGCCCCTATGTGGTAGAGGGACGAAACTCTGCAACAGCTACTCAAAAGACCACGTAGCGGGTACCCTGTACTCTTAACAGATCTAATAAGAGCGTTTCCTGCAGTGGCAAGCCTGTTAAAGACAACAAGGTACCCGCTACGTGGTCTTTTGAGTAGCTGTTGCAGAGTTTCGTCCCTCTACCACATAGGGGCATGCTCATTCGTCTGCAGCGGTAAGTTACAGCGCTCCAATTCTGCTGTTAAGCTCGTCAACAACTTTCTGTTTTTTATCCCAACTGCTTGCATTCACGTCACTTTTCAGGCTGTTGTATACACCTCTCATAAAGGGGCCTGACAATGTTGGGCAAGACGTTGTTGCTATGGTGCCAACGCTCGAATTTTGTCGTCAATTGCGTCAACAACTTTCTGTTTTTTATCCCAACTGCTCGCATTCACGTCACTTTTCAGGCTATTGTATACACCTCTTATACAGGGGCCTGACAATGTTGGGCAAGACGTTGTTGCTATGGTACCAACAGGGCTTTTTGTACCTCGATTGCTATCACTGATGTTATAAAAGACAGCCAAAAAACCGGTCAGAAACTTTTTTTCATCGCTGCTGTACTGCGCGTAGGGCTTGCTCTTGATGAGTTGAAAGGCTTTGTCATACAGCGGTTGAATGTCATCAAGTTTGTAAACATGTAATTTTTCCTTTATCAACTCGTTGAATACCAGTTGTTGCGATTCACTTCCGTAAGAAGGCTTTACAATAAATTTCGACCACATCACATAAGAATGTGCTGTGTCCAACATGATCTTTATGATCATTTTATCTGTTTCTGTATCTTTTCCAGCAACTTCTAGTAGCTTTTCAACGTTTTCTTTTTGGAACCTGTTAATATGGTCGTCGAGAAGAATTTTTCTAATGGCATTTTGTTTCTCCTGACTCCCTTCTTCATTAACAAAAAGGTCTACCGTTTGATCTTTGCTAAGAGAATGTCCCCACTTTTTTACTGCTAATTTTACTAACTCTATATTGTCTTCTTGTTGAATGTAATCGGATATTTGTTTAGGAGAAATGTCGAGGTATTCGCTTAATCCTTCCACGATAACTTTCTTTGTGTTTGTATCTTTAATATCTTTTATAGCATTAAACAGCTCCTTGGAGCAGTACAAATATGATTTTTTAATGCAGTTATGTTTGTCGCCATGTGTCTTGATTTCACTGATGGCAGCCTGACACTGCTCTTTTGGAATGTGTTCGCGTTCTGTCGAGCATGCAGCACCTGTTGTATCACCGGTGCCTGGAGCTTGCAGGCGCGGCGTTGCTGGCTCCCCCGGTAGAGGAGTGGCTGGGTTAGGAGAATAGGGATAGGGGTTGTTAAACTGATTGCCGTTCGGATCTCTTGAACAGCCGATGGATATCAGCAAAATAAAAGATAGCAGTCTTAGTTTCATTTTTATCACCTCATATATCTATTATAGTATATATGGCAAAAATTGCAAGAGCTTGATTTAGATGAACAGGGCAACCGCATCTTAATTTCAGCGCCCATGCTGGCCAAAAAGTAATCATATGCTTAAAAATAGGAATGATTTTCAGTGTGTTTTTATGTAAATTTTTTGCAAAATGGCCTAGAAACAGGACTTTTTAGATGCGGTTGCTCTGTCTAGATCAACCCCTTGCTTTTGGGCAACGTGGGCATTAGGTTGTATGGGGAGTATCAAGAAAATGGTATGCGAATACACCTAGCGGCTTTGGGCTGCCGCCTCAATGAAGCCGAATTGCAGGGGTGGACACGGCAGCTGCATGTGGCTGGCCACCAAGTGGTAGCGCATCCGCGCGATGCGGATGTGTGTGTTGTGAATAGCTGTGCGGTGACAGCTGAGGCCAGTCGCAAGTCTCGTCAATTGGTGCGCCGCTTGCATCGGCTAAATCCCCGTGCCAAGTTGGCTGTTTCGGGGTGCGATGCTTCGCTGCAACCTGTACAAACAGGGCAGTTGCCGGGCGTGCACTGGGTGGTGCCCAATACACAAAAGGATCAACTGGTTGCGCGATTGTTGCAAGATATCGAATCTCAGTACACCACTCAAGAAAATAGAGATGATCTTGCAAAACCGCCTGCTACAACAATAAATACAAAGCCGCACGCGGCCCGCACGCGGGCGTTTGTGAAGGTGCAGGATGGCTGTCGCAATCGTTGCAGCTTTTGCATTGTCACGGTGGCCCGGGGGGCTGAACGCAGTCGTCGTGTGTCGGATGTACTGCAAACGGTGCGTGCGCTGCAGCAAGAGGGAGTACAGGAGGTGGTATTCACGGGAGTGCATTTAGGAGGCTACGGCAGTGATATACAAAGTAGCTTAGTGGAGCTGTTGCAAACCGTGTTGGCATGCACCCATATTCCTCGGGTGCGTTTAGGATCTTTGGAACCTTGGGATCTACCAGAGGATTTTTTTGCTCTCTGGCGCAATCCACGGCTCATGCCCCATGTGCATTTGCCGTTACAAAGTGGGTGTGACAGTGTGCTCGCCCGCATGTCTCGTCGCTGTATGACCCGAAGTTATAGCCAACTGGTGCAGCAAGCGCGTAAGCATGTTCCACATATGCAGGTCACTACTGATGTCATTGTGGGATTTCCTGGAGAGACCGAGCAAGAGTGGCAGCAAACGCTCGACTTTGTTCAGCAGATGCAATTTGGCCATATCCACGTGTTTCCCTACTCTGCTCGTGATGGCACCAAGGCCTACAGTATGCCTGATAAGGTTTCTTACAGTGTGAAGCGGCAGCGCTGTGCCCAACTACGAGAGTTCAGTGTGCAGATGACCGAGCGGTTTGCGGTGGGTTTGCATGGGCGTATTGCCAATGTGCTATACGAACAACCTGCCTTAAAGAGCGATGATTTGCCGGCCGCATCTGAAAATGATTCACAACATGAAAATGAGATTTTATATGTGGGGTACACGCCCAACTATATGCGTGTGGTCACACCCTTTGCTGTCGACCACAATCCCCAAGGGCAGATTGTGCCAACGTGTGTTGGATCTTTTCATAAACAGCACAAAGCGTGCCTAGGAGTGCAGCACGGTTGTGCAGCACAACTCGGTATGTAAAAGGAGAACAGATAAACATGACAAAGCAGCAAGACGCTTTACGCTACCATCGAAAACCGCGCGCGGGGAAGCTAGAGGTTATCTCTTCCAAGCCCTGTAGTACAGCGCGAGATCTATCGTTGACCTATACACCAGGGGTTGCTGAGGTGAGTTTAGCAATTCATAAACGCTCTGAAGACTCTTATCGTTACACGACGCGGGGAAATTTAGTGGCCGTAGCAAGTAATGGAACGGCTGTGTTGGGTTTAGGCGATGTCGGCCCTTTGGCTGCCAAACCTGTCATGGAGGGCAAGGCTGTTTTGTTTAAGAAATTTGCTGACATCGATGTATTTGACTTGGAAATTGATCAAAAAGATCCCAAAAAGCTTGTGGAGATCATTGCCTCGTTGCAACCTACGTTTGGTGGAATCAACTTAGAGGATATTAAGGCACCCGAGTGTTTTTTTGTCGAACAAGAACTCACCAAACGGCTGTCGATTCCTGTTTTTCATGACGATCAACACGGCACGGCCATTATTGCAGGAGCCGCTTTGTTAAATGCATTGGAAATTGCCAACAAAGAGATTGGGAATATCACTGTGGCCATGAGCGGTGCAGGAGCTGCAGCACAGTCTACCATGCGGTTTTTTGTGAGTTTAGGTGTGAAAGCAGAAAACATTTTTGCGGCCAATCGAGGAGGGGTTTTGTATGAGGGTCGCACCCAAGGAGTCGATGCCAGTCACAAGATATTCATGCGGAAGACGCCCAAAAGAACCCTGGCCGACATTGTACAAAAAGCCGATGTATTTGTGGGGCTGTCAGCGGCCGGAGTTCTTACGGCAGAGATGTTGAAAACCATGGCGAAAGACCCTATTGTTTTTGCCTTGGCCAATCCCACACCAGAAATTGATTATCCAACGGCCAAGAAGGCAAGGCCTGATGCCATTGTAGCAACGGGTCGTAGCGATTACCCTAATCAGGTCAACAATGTGTTGTGCTTTCCGTTTATTTTTCGGGGTGCTTTGGATGTTCGTGCTTCTTGCATCAACGAGGAGATGAAAATTGCAGCGGCTCGTGCTATTGCTGCTTTGGCAAAAGAGGAGGTGCCTGACACGGTGCGTTTGGCCTATAGCAATGCGTCGTTTTCTTTTGGCCCAGACTATATTTTGCCTAAACCTTTTGATCCTCGCGTTTTGACACGTGTGGCTCCTGCTGTAGCGCAAGCAGCTGTTGATACCGGTGTGGCAGGTGAGCCCCTGCGTGATGTCAGCACATATCGAGACACGCTTAAACGGCGAGTCAACCCCGCACGCAACGCACTGCAGTTTATCTATATTCGGGCTCGTTCACGCTCTATGCGGATTGTGTTCCCCGAAGGAGACAATGAACGGGTGCTGCAGGCGGCACGCATTCTTGTTGAAGAGGGCATTGCTCAGCCTGTTTTGTTGGGAGATCCGGAACGCATTGCCCAAGTGGCTGACACCATGAAACTGACGTTGCCTCCCGTTGAAATTGTGCATCATCTGAAGCAGAAGCAACAAGCACAAAAAATGGCCAGTGAGTTGTACGAAGCACGTCAACGCAAAGGAGTGACAAAGGTGCAAGCGCAACACCTGCTGCGCTCTCGAGACTACTACGCTGCCATGATGTTGCGTCGAGGAGACGTCGATGGTTTATTGGCAGGTGCTTCGCGCTCTTACATTGATAGCGTGCGACCCCTTTTGCAGTGTGTGGGAACACGCGAGGGTTCGCGTGCCATGGCCATGTACATGCTGGCGTTTCGCGATGGTGTCAAATTTCTCAGCGACACCACTCTCAACATCGACCCAACCGCACAACAGCTGGCACAAATTGCGTTGCAAACAGCTGATAGTGTGCGCAGAAATTTTGGTATTCGCCCGCGTGTGGCCATGTTATCTTTTTCTAATTTTGGCTCCTCTGGCCACGCAAGTTGCCAAAAGGTGGCCGAAGCTGTGCAAATTGTGAAAGAGGCACAACCCGACCTCGAGATCGATGGCGAAATGCAAGCAGACGTTGCGCTAGACGAGGAGAAGCGAAAAGCGCATTTCTCTTTTTGTGCTCTGAAAAAAAATGCCAATGTACTGGTCTGTTCCAATCTAGACAGCGCTAACGTTGCCTACAAACTGATTGAAAAGCTCACCTCTTGTGAAACAGTAGGGCCTATTTTGGTTGGCATGAAAGCGGCGGCCAACGTGTGCCAATTGCACTGCAGTGTCGATTCCATTGTGCAATTATGTGCTATTACAGCCGCCAAGGCGCAAAGCTTACAAGAGAATAAAAAGAGTGAGGAAACGTTGGCTTAAAGAGGAGTAATCTGGATCAGGGAATTTTTTATCTCTTCCCGTGTGTTATATCTAATGAGGGCATTTATTTGACGTATGTGGCACAAGGAGAGCAGGCATGGCAACGCAATTTTCGCAAAAAAACAAGAATTCTAAAGAGCAAGAGCGAGCTGAGCTGCTCAAATTGACACTGGATAACATTGAGAAACAATTTGGTAAAGGTTCAGTGATGCGCTTGGGTGAGGCCAAAGCGTTGTGGAACGATGTAGAGACTTTTAGCAGCGGTTCCATTGGGTTAGACATGGCCTTGGGTTGATTTCGGTTCGGCATAGTGCGATAGCTGAAAACCTACCAAGGACCAGAAACGTACAAAAAGCAACGTACCTTGTAAACAATTTAACGCATTCACCGACGGTTTTTCAAGAGATAGTTTCTTCCCGATATCACTAAACTTCCGGAGCGCAGTTGTGTCCTTGTCGTTCTTGGTAGATCAACGCCATGTTCACCAAAGATGCGCCACACCAGGCCTGAGCAATCAAATCGATCAGGACCCACGCTGCCGTACCTATACGGAGCATGGTCGTACTTATTGAAGGCCCATTTCAATTGCTCAAGAGACATGGAATGAT
>JBCCES010000083.1:0-6048 GCA_039030115.1 Myxococcota bacterium | reverse complement strand
TAGGGGTCTACCCACGGTTTTTGAGGAAGAGACTTGCCGACCTGTTGCAACTCACTTTCTAGAAATCTTTTGTCAAAGTCGGCATTATAAGCCACGACAAAGTGAGCGTTTTGTATAGCCCGTATCAATTCATCGGCGTGATCACAGAACGCAGGTTGCCCTTGCAGCATCTCATCGGTAATGCCTGTCATTTGAACGGTGAATTCGGGAAGAGGATCGGGAATGTTACACAGGCGATTTTGCGTGTTAACAATATTGCATTGTTGCATGTGTACCCAGGCGACTTCAATGACTCGGGAGTCACGAGGGTCCAAACCTGTGGTTTCGCAGTCCACACACACAAAAGGAAGCTCGATCCAGGACTGTTTTTGTGATGCATCAACACAGTTGGATGAAGCTGTATTAGCTGTCTGTGTTATTTCAGCAACTTGAGCACGCGGATCGTATTGGCGTACATGCAGCTGCAACTGATGCATGAGTTGCTTGAGCTCATCTGCATTGAGATCTGCTTTAATGGAGAGTTTGCGGGCATTTTTTTCCGAATGCTTAGCAGCTTGTGATGTGGATGAGCTAGAACCTTCAAAAAGAGGAAGTTGATTGGATGACATGGTAACACCTTAAAGAGATGGGTTGTTGTTAACTTTTTGCATAAGCAGAAAGCAAAGCATCGATCTGTTCCTTGCCTGCAGCGCCTACCAGCTGCCCGACTTGTTTGCCTTGGTCAAACAGCAGCAGTGTTGGAATGGAACGAATCCCCAACTTACTTGCCGTTTCGGGATTGTCATCGACGTTGAGCTTAACAACTTTAAGCCATTTGGCACATTGCTGGGCAGTGTCTTGTATTTGGGGCAGCATGCTACGGCAGGGGCCACACCAAGGAGCCCAAAAGTCCACCAAAACAGGTTTCTCCTTTTCTTGCATAACATCTTGTTCAAACGAAGCATCTGTTACTTCATTGAGTTGATCTGACATCTACCACCTTCCTTTTTCTTTTTTGTGATCTCTCGACATATTTGCGAATTTTCACAATAGCATCTCATGGTTGCAAGCACTTTTGCAATAACAGCTTGCACGAACCCCATTGGTGCGGCGAGGGAGACTTGAACTCCCACGACCAAATGGCCACTACCCCCTCAAGATAGCGTGTCTACCAATTCCACCATCGCCGCCAAGAACCTGTTCATAATCTACTACACTCGCAAAGATGATGAACAGACTCAAAAGCAAAACAATCCTGCAAGAGCGGGAAACGGGCCTCGAACCCGCGACCCCAAGCTTGGGAAGCTTGTACTCTACCAGCTGAGCTATTCCCGCATACTGACCTATTTTAGCGTGGCATGGCCGCGCCATAGGTGCAACTTTTTTGTGCAAATTCAGGTGAGGGCTAGGGTCGCCTGTTTGGGTAGGCGGTGATCCAGATCAAATTCTTGACATCATTGTTTTGCTACATCAACATTTTCAAGTGGGAAAACCTGCAAGTAGGTTTTTCTGCAGTGTTATGCTGTAAGTCATTTTTCGGCAAAGATTTATCATGATCAAGAAAGTGGTTATGCCTCTGTTGCAGCATCCTACGGCTCTTGTTTGCGTGGATGGTTACTATCCTTTTTTAGAAAGTTTGCGGGGTTCTCTTTTTTCTTCTCGGCTATTGCATCTTTTTAACAACTCCGATACGGCTCTGCATTGGCTAAAAGACCATGCGCTGCCGCATCCCTTAGAAGCATCTGCCACCGCATTGTTGCAGCCGCAAACTCTACCCCAAGCTTTGCAGGCCTTGCGACGTCGGGCGAACGACCCTGGGCGGTTTGGTATTGTCTCTACGCTGACCAGTGGCTATCTGTTTCGCTATAGCATCAGCGGTGCTCAGCTGTTTCGGGAGGCTCCTGAGCATCTCTACAAAATTTTGTACACGGGATATCCCTTCACAGACGATCAGATCTTTTCGCTACTCAGGGGAGAGGCCGTCTCCTATTATGTAGACAAAACCGCGGGATTAGAGGTTTTTGAAAAAGCCGTGCAGGAGGGGCAAGAGATCTTTTTTCGACAGCTGGCCGCTCCTTTGGAGCAGGTGTGGGTAAGGTGTGTCCAGAGATGCGATAGCGCTGTGTTTGAACCGCGATTTGCTGAGCTTGTTCAAGCAACCATGCAGCGTCTTCAAGCCGTCGAGCAGTTTGTATGGGATGCAACAGGCAGCTGCATTTTTGTGCAAGAAGATGGTACCGCCCACGGTGTGTGCGTGCGAACACCCAGGCAGATTGAGCAGATGCTGCAGACTCCCCAAGGGCAGAAGCTACCTGCACAGGTGCGGCAATCGCTGCACAACGGCACCCATCTATCGGCGCACTTCACCGCCCATGGTGTCGACTCTTTCAATGAGCGAGGCGAAGCACAGCTGCATCCTGCTCACGCTTTAGAGGGCAACCATCCCTTTTTGTGTTGTTATGTACCCAATATCAAGCTGTTTTCTGACAACCGCGTAAACTTGCAACGGTGTTTGGCAACTGCAGGAGTCTGAAAAAACTGCGAAATTGTTTCGTTTCCACAGAGGAATTTCTTACGGTTTTCATTTGTTATAGGGGGTAGGGGTTATTGCCTCGTTTTGTCTTGCTCTAAAAATTCACCAAACGCTAGCAGTGTCTCTTGCACGTGTTGCGAGGTGTGTTGACTGCTGACAAAGCATGCTTCGTAAGCGCTGGGGGGAAAGTAAAACCCATGCTGCAGCATAAAGTGAAAAAAGCGTGCGTATCGTTTGGTGTCGACGTGCTGTTGCACGCTCGCCCAGTCTTTTATGGGTTGCTGGGCTGGTTGTGAACGCAAAAAATAGAGCCCAAACATGCTGCCTTGGGAGTTTGCTTGCACAGGAAGATCGTGCTTGTTTGCCAGTTGACAGATGCCTGTAACGAGATGTTGTGCCCGCTGTGCCATGGTTGCGAAAACGGTTGGCTTGCAGCACTCCTGTAGCGTTGCTAGCCCAGCTGCCATCGCGAGGGGATTACCCGAAAGAGTTCCTGCTTGATACATGTTTCCGACAGGAGCCACATGTTGCATAATTGCCTGTTTGCCACCATAGGCTGCGCAAGGCAGACCTCCGCCAATGACTTTTCCCAAGGTGAGCAGGTCTGGTTCCAGTTGCCATTTGGCGGCCAACCCAGGAATGGCAGCACGAAATCCTGTCATGACTTCATCCAGCACAAACAGTGCGTTGTGCTGTTGACACAGTTGCTGTATGCCCATTAAAAAGTCTGAACGAGGAAACACAAACCCCATGTTGGCGGCAATCCCTTCTACAATGACACAGGCAATGGCGCTGCTGTGCTTTACAAACAGCTGCTGCAGCGTTTGCAGGTCGTTAAAGGGAACGATCAAGGTGTTTTGCACACTGTTTGTGGGGACTCCTGCGCAGCCCGGCAGGCTCAATGTAGCGACGCCGCTACCCGCTTGGGCTAGCAAACAGTCGGCATGGCCGTGATAACAGCCAGAAAATTTCACCACCAAGGAGCGTTTGGTATAGGCGCGGGCCAAGCGAATGGCGCTCATGGTGGCTTCTGTACCAGTGCTCACGAAGCGTATTTGATCGATGCAATCAAATTGTTTGACTAAAACCTGTGCCAGTTGTACTTCCAGTGCTGTAGGCGCTCCAAACCCCAAACCGTGCTGAGAAGCTTGCTGTACCGCTTGTATCACCTGCGGATGAGCATGCCCCAACACCAAGGGGCCCCATGATAGCATGTAGTCCACAAAGCGATTGCCGTCCACATCAAAGCAGTAGGGGCCCTGACCTTTTTGTATAAACAAGGGATGGCCCCCCACGCCTTGAAATGATCGCACAGGGCTGTTGACTCCCCCTGGAGTCACCAGGCAAGCCTGCTTATAAAGAGATTCAGAATGGGTGGTGATCATTTGTCTTCGCGGACCATCTCCGACTGCTGCAAAAACGATCTTATCTTGCAACATCTGTAAAGTTAAGTATGAGAATTGGTGTCAGGTAGCGACTTAGGCGTGTTGTCAATCTCTTTGAGTTTGGTGTGAGAAAGTGGTTGAGCAGTGGGTTCTTGATCGCAAGTGACCTGTGGTCCTCCGCTGAGCTCGCTGAGTTTACGGGCCGTGGGCAACACGCGGCTTTGCAAAGAGGAGACGGTTTGATTGTAAGCTTGCACACTGCTGTGCAGATGGCGTGACAGTTTGGCGAAGTGTTGCAAGGCGGTGTCTAGTCGCTGTTGCAGCGTTTTGGCCAATTGAGACACTTGCTGCACGTTGTGCGCCAGCGTCTCTTGCTGCCAGCCGTATGAAACTGCTTTCAGCAGGGCAATGAGAGTGGTGGGGGTGGCCAAAATCACACCTTGCTGGGCTGCCGCCTCAATGATGTGCGGGTCGTGCTGCGACGCGGCGCTAAAAAATCCTTCGCCAGGCAAAAACAGGACGACAAATTCGGGTGTGTGTTCCAACCGGCTCCAGTAGGATTTTTGCGACAGCTGGCGCACGTGATCCCGTACATGGCGTGCATGTTGTTGAAAACATTTTTCACGGGTTTGGGGATCTGTTTGCTCGCAGGCTTGCAAATAGGCCTCAAGCGGGGCTTTTGCATCGACGACAATGCACTTGTTGCCGGGTAGATGCACCAACAAGTCGGGGCGCAGGGGATGATCAGGATCGCTTAAATGAGGTTGCTGCACAAAGTCGCAGTGAGACAGCATGCCTGCCAGCTCCACCACTCGACGCAGTTGCAGTTCGCCCCATTGTCCACGAGCTGTTGGATTGTGCAGCGCTTGACTGAGGGATTGGGTCTGTTTGTGCAGGTGTTGTTGCGCTTGCAATAGATTTTGCACCTGTTGACGCAACCCTTCGTAGGCTCCTTTGCGCGAGGACTCCAGTTGATTGAGCTGGGTGGTGAGTTGCCCTAAAGAGGTTTTGAGAGGGTCCAACACATGAGAAATCGCCACTTGCCGTTTATTGAGGTCGGCGTGTGATGTTTCGTGCAGCTGCTTGAGACTGGTTTGGGCCAGCTGCAAAAAAGCTTGATTGTTGTGCCGCAAAGCTTCGGCACATGTAGCAGCAAAGCTGTCTTTGAGCTGTTTTTGAGCATGTTGCAGCTGCTGCAGAGCCTCTTGGCGAGCGGCTAAGGACTGTTTGCATTCGCTCAATTGCTGTTGCATCTGCTGCAGTTGTTGCTGTTTGTCTTGCAGCTCCTGCTTGAGTTGCGGGATGCTTTTGACCTGTTCTTGGTGAGTCGCCAGAGCAATGCGCTCTTGCTGCAAACTCTCTTGTGCTTGCTGTAGACGCGTGTTGGCATCGCTATGTTTCTGTTGCAGATCCTGTAGACGCCGACGCAGGCCTACAAGCAGACCCGTTAGAACAGCGGCTGCGCAGAGGGTAAAAAGACAGGAAACGATCAAAAAAGTGTGCATCACATATCAAACTGTATCAGACCTGCTGAGCTTGCCACCAGATGACCCATTTTCCTGTTGGATTGGTTGAAATGAAGGTGTGAAAAATGCGTTTTGAACTTGTTTTTTGTAAGCATAAATGCGCAAATAGTAAATGTGTTTTCCTCAGCAGGAAAACATGTTGCATACACAAATAACAGGAGTTACACACATGGATCTCTCTAAGCTTTTCACACTGGATTTTGGCGTTGTTTTGGTCTACCTGGCCCTCACGCTCTACATTGGCATGCGCGCTGGCAAGGGCATCAAAACGATGCGCGATTATGTGCTGGGAGAGCGGGATGGGTACGCGACGCCCATTCTCGTGGCGACGTTTTTTGCTACTGAGGCGGGAAGTGGAACCATTATGGGAACGTCCGAAAAGGTTTTTATTGGGGGTATTATTTGGGCTTTTGTGCGTATGGGGCGATCGATTTCTTTCTTTGCAATGGCCCGCTATATCGCGCCATACATGGATCGATTTCATGAAAAGTTATCTCTGGGTGAAGTGATGGGTAGCTTTTATGGTAGGCCTGGCCAGATTCTTGGCTCGTTTGCTGGAATAGCAAGGTGCATAGGTGCTGTGGGTGCACAAATTGCAGCAGTAGGCTATTTGTTTCACTATTTC
>JBCCES010000082.1:0-6155 GCA_039030115.1 Myxococcota bacterium | reverse complement strand
GCAAGCAGCAATACAATGCAATCTTTTTAAACGAAAACCGCATGTTTTCTTGATCGAAACCTATGGAACCTGTGGCGAAATGCCTTGTACAGCGCGTTAGGCTATTTCAAAACCTTGCATAAAGCAAGAGCAAGTATGAAATACTATCTCTTTAAGGAGAGGGTAAACCCTATTTTCTCCCAAGAATGTATAATATATGATTTCAGAAATCATAAAAAATGATTTTACTTCTCCAGAAAACCGCTCCAGTGAAATTTTCTCGATTCCCCAAAAAATTCTCAGATCACATTTATGAAATCATTTTTATGAATTCATAATTTCTAGGAGCCGAGAGACCTCTGCTATACCAAAGCTTTGCAACAGCATTTTCCAAAGAGAGCTTATCGCAACGGTTATGATATCATCATTCATATTTATGAAATCTTAAATCATCTAGCCACATTACAAAACTCCGAAAGAGGTGTTTGATGACTTTCTCAGGGTTGCGAAACTGGGTTTTAAAACGTGAATTATGATTTATGAAATCAGACTTCTCACCGCTACAAAAGGCAAGTCTCCAAAAAAATCTCGACCTACAATCTATCTCTAAGTTCAAATAAGCCTAGATAAAAATATGATATCTGATATAATATTTATTAATTAAAGTAAAATAAACTCATGAAGATCGTCTCGGTTCTCCAAAAGAAGGGAGGGGTGGGCAAAAGCACCATTGCTGTTCATCTTGCATATGTATTAAAATTTCTCTTCCCTCATCTACGAATCTCTCTGGCAGATGCAGATCCACAACAAAGCGCCCTAAACTGGATCAACCGAGGCAAAAAACGAGGTTTTTCATCTCTAGATTGCTACGCAGTGGCAACAGATGGATCAGGAAAAATGCTCAAACAAGAAATCAATGCTATTTCATCAGATGTCATCATTATTGATTTGCCCCCAGCTATTGAAACAGTCTCTCTTCGGGCGTCACTCTATAGCGATCTAATGTTAGTACCCGTAGGGTCTAGTCCTTTGGACATAGAGGCAGCTCGCGATGCTGTCTCAGTTTGTAAGGAAGCGATCGGATTAAATTCTGAGAAAGAGTTTTTATTGGTTCCCAGCCGCATTCGTAAAAGTACATCGGCAGGAAAGGAGCTGCGAGAAGTTCTAGCAAACTGGGGCCCTGTGTCAAATACAAATATCGGCCTGCGTGTAGCACTTGCAGACTCGGCCACTGTAGGC
Source organism: Myxococcota bacterium (assembly GCA_039030115.1). Taxonomy (GTDB): domain Bacteria; phylum Myxococcota; class UBA727; order UBA727; family JABDBI01; genus JBCCEX01. The sequence continues at coordinate 4,937 of JBCCES010000082.1, read as the reverse complement.
GTTGGTATTGACACATTTTCTCCCAACTCAGCGGCTCACCAGGAAATAACATCTCTTGCCAAGCAGGTAGCTAAACTTTTGGGATTAAAAAGAGGGAGAAACGATGGGAAAAAGAATATCGCTAGCCGAACTTGAGCAACTTGAGCAAGAAGATTTGCATTCAGATCCACCTGAGCAGCCGCCTCCAAGCAATGACAAACTTCAAAAAAGCGCCAAGAATTCTTCGCAAGACAAGAGTGACTTTGTCAAAGTTTGCATTACCATGCCGCCAAACCTATTCGACCAGTTAGAAAACATCGCACATGCAAAGAGACGGGAGGGCAAGCCCTACACAAAAAGTGCTTTGATCCGCGAAGCTCTTAAAATTTGGCTGATCTCTATGGAGAAATAATCTCTGTTGCCTATGACACCATTGCATGCATTTCCGCCTTTATGGTGTTGACAGCACGTTTTCGCTGTCTTAAAAACCAATAGGGATCAAAAACAGGGAGGCTATAGCCCCATGAGGCAAGGTAGCTCTACAAACACAACCCTGGTCGAATTCCTGCAACATCAGGTTTACCCCAACGTAGATCCCGCACTCGTTTTGCAAGAACTCGCTCCAAAAGACAAAGGAAAGTATTACGCTGCCCAGTGTCCACGATGTGGGAAACGAGAAGCTTACATTTATAAAAATGGCTTCATGCTACGATGCAATCGACTCAATAAATGTGGCCACCGCGTCATGATGATTGATCACCTCAATGGAGGTGTGCATGCGCGAGGGCAGGATTTTATTGCAGCTGCTCGCAAACTCTCTGAGATTGCAGGCATTGCCTTTCCAGCAAAATATATGCAGCCAAACTCCTATGAGGCTTCGCAGGCTGAGCAGCAACATAGTCAAACCCAACTGCTTGATGTGTTTTCAACTCTGGCAACCCAAACGCTGGATAGAAACAAAAACAGTTTGGCAGCCAAACACTTGCAACAGCGTGGTTTCTCGTATCAGCAATGGGAATCGTTTGAATTTGGATTGTGTCCAACATTTGGCTTGGTTACGTCACACCTTCTTAAATCAGGGTTCTCGCAACAGGAAATCGAAAAATCAGGAGTATTGCACGATAAACGATGGGAAGGCAGATTGATCGGACCGTGGCGTGATCAGCACGGCAACGTGATCAATTTTTGGGCACGCACTGCTAAATCTGCAACGCCAAGGTACCTCTATCTGAAAGGGGGATCTAAATCTAGCCCATTTGGTATGCATCTGCTGCAAGACAAAACAGTGATCCTTACAGAAGGGATCTTTGACACCTTGGCGTTGCAAGCTCATGGTGTAGACAACGCCGTTGGGTTGGGAGGCTGCCAACTTGCTGATGCAACATTGAAGTGCCTAAAGCATGGTGGCATAGAGCATGCAATCGTGAATTTCGATTACGATCCAGATGGGCAAAGCCTACAACAAAGTGTGACTGCAGCGCAAAAGCTACATGAAGCTGGAATCAACGCCTATGTTGTTGTGCCAGAACTTCTCTTAAGTGGAGCAGATGGTGCAAAAAAGGTCGATCCCGACCTATACATCAGACAAAACGGAACAGATTCTTACAAACAGTTAATTGCAAACCCCATGCCATGGGAGAGTGCTTTTGTTTGCATGCATGGGAAGAATTTTCAAACCAAAACAAAACCTGAACAAGATAAATGCTTGCAAACCATCTGCCACTTTCTTGGAGGCATTCGTTCACCAGCAGTTCGAGAGTCCGCCTTACAAAAAGCACAGGAGTGTACATCTATTCAACAAGAGGTTCTGTTGCAAGAAGTTGAACTCTCTGCCAAACAGCAAAACAAACAGAAGCTGCAACTTGAGCTATCTCATGTGCTGCAACAACAGCAACAGGCGCTCGCAAAGAATCCAGCAGCGGTTGTTGTGCCCTCTTTATTAGAAAAGATTCACTCCATTGCTGCCAAGCTCTCTGAAGATGATCCGGAACCCTTTTGTGTAGATGCAATCCTTAACAGAATTTGCAACGCCACATCTGGTAAACAGACAGGATGGACACCGCTTGACAACAAGGGCATTCGATTTCACCCTGCAGAACTTACTGTTATAGCAGCTCGAACAGGGCATGGTAAAACCACCGTATTGCTTTCGCTGCTACTGAACTGGATGCAGAACTATCCACAGGAGACCTTCGTTCTCAGCTCCTATGAGCTCCCACCCGAATCCATTTTGCTAAAGCTTGCCTCCATGCTTACCCGTGTTCAAGGAGGCGAAGGGTGGAACTATTACGAAGTGAAGGACTACTTGCAAAACAAAGAGAGAGAGGGAGGTTACCCTTGCCCAAAAGAGCTTAACAGTGCATTAGAAACCCTGCGCTCTTGGGAAGAACGGCTTGCTGTGGTATATCGACCCACCTGGAATGTTCATCGGTTGGCCTCTTACATTGGGCAAACTCAGATCCGCGCTGGTAAACTAGGTGGCATGCTCATAGATTATCTGCAGCTGATCCCACCTACAGACCAGGATCTCAACCGACGAGATATGGAGATCTCTTCGGTGGCTCGCCGGCTGAAAAGCCTATCGATTGAGCTAGACTGCCCTGTGGTAGCCGCTGCCCAAATAGGACGACAAGCCGTCTCAGGTTCCGAGAGAATTCCTGAAGGCTCCTTTGAAAATCCAAGAGTGCAAGAGGCCCTTAAAAAAAGGCGGCCACAACTACACCATCTGCGCGAAGGAGGGAGCGAGCAAGAAGCCGATTTGGTATTGGGCCTGCTGAACTATCGAGCCGACTATGTAAACGACCATCAACAAACAGAAAAGCATAGCACACACGGGCCTTTGGAAATCAACATTCTCAAAAATCGCTTTGGAGAGCTAGGAATGTGCAAAATGACGCTAGAGGGCCCTACAGGCTACATCGCTGACTTTACAAAGGAGCATTAACATGGGTGCGCAAAAAATAACAAGCAAGAGAACAGCAACAAACAACAACAAGGAGCCCATCACCATCCGTATCCCCCACAATCTAGCAGAAAGATTGCGTAACACCGTCTACTGGACCCCTGGTCTTACCCTGGCAGGAATTGTCGAGAAGTCCTTAGAACGCGCAGTTGGTTCCCTAGAAAGAAAAAACGGCAAACCGTTTCCTCCAAGACAAGGAAATGTCAAAACAGGAAGACCCTTATCTTAAAAAGTTTGAAAACAGAGGTGCCCAAGATGAAAGAAAGAAGCCTGTTACCCGACAAAAAAACAATGACACTAACCACCAATAAAGCTTCTGTTGGTCTCTCTTTTGGGCAAACCCCCGCCTCACGGCGAGCTATGGAAATTGTTCAATCGGCCTACAAAATCCGCCTGCCGCACAGCTGGTCCAAAATTCCTCGTCTCTCCGAACTCGTGTCAGAGGAGATGAAAAGAATTCAAAAAAAGTTTGGCAAGGATGCGTTTGTCAACTTGCGTGAGCACACGGGAAACCCCCTGGACCGCGGGCAGCTACTTAAAAGACGCAATAAGGCGGGTGGGGGAGAGTACACTCAGCTAACCTCTGAAGCAGAAAGAGCCCTTAAGCGCAAAAAAGGATTAGCCCGCGGCTACATTGGCTACGACCGAGCGGGTAACGAACAACTTGTCAAGATTTTTGAGGTAGGGCAGAAAGGGATGCTAGAAATTGGCCTCTCATGGCAAGGAATGGCAGGGCCTTTGGTTGAGGAGTGGAGAGATCGATTTCAAGAGCAGGTGGAACAGATCTCCTTTGAATTTGAAAGCTTGGACGAGGAACAAAAACGCAAAATCAATCGCATGCTAGAGCGGAATCGATTATGGAATCACGGCAGCCGAGTCATGGAATGCATTTTGGGCCAGGTAGGCAGACAGCGCTGCAATCCTGTTGAGATTCCCGCCGAGGCATTTCGAGTACTTCTTTGGCCAACACGTGCCAAGGATCGCAACTGGCCTCAAAACTGGAAACACGAGGTAGAAAGCACTCTGTCTGTGTTACGGTCTATGTCTTTTACTGTCAAGACTTATCAAATGCAGACCCTGCAAGGAGAAGGCGCATTCATTGGTGAATGGCACTACATCGGCCGGGGGCAAGGGGATCACGGAGATGGAATCTATATCATCGATGTCCAAGAGGGTTTTTTAGGTTGCCTGTCGGTCTTTGCCAGCGGAAAAACAAAGCTACGAAGCGGTAAAGAGATCATCCAGCTAGACTTCAACAAACGGATCGACAACATACAACGCGAGCAGCTAGGTTGGAACGTTCAAGGCCAAGCGCAAGATGCTTTTGTTTGCTTTGACGCTGGCCGCGTGTTTTACAACACCGCTGCCAATCTCACTCCCAGGCAAGAAAATGTGCTGGCATGGATTGAGCAAAACCTGACACTCAACCGTGACGCTGCACGCAAAAAGTTGGCATCTTCACGCCAAAGCACCAAGAAAAACAGCGAATCTGGAGCACAACGGCGGCTGTACAATAGCGCGTTTTGCCCTCTACTTCCCGCCAACATGAACTTTTTTGGAGCGTTGGGACACTTTCGCAAAAACCCAGAAACCGGATTTACACTCTACGGTACAAAAGACAATTTTTCGACGCATCCACAGGCCTCCGGAGGTTTGATTGCGTCTATCGATTGTGGCGCTACCATAAAAAACCCCTCTACCGCGAAGCGACAAAAAATCGTTACTCAATTCTTGCACGACCTGAAAACCGTTGTAGTTGACCATCTCAACGGCGTAGTCGTAGGAAAACTAGGCTCCCAATGGATTGCATTAAACTGCTTTCAGAATCTGGATGAAAACACGCTATGCAGAAAGCTACTTATCCTGTGTTTTGTTCCCAATACGTACGAAGAGCGACGGCGCAAGCAGTGGGAAGAGACAACCAACCGGCGAGTCGTCGAAAATGCTCGAAAATCAGAAGAGGGTTGGCACGCAACCGGCACACCCAATCAGGAGT
>JBCCES010000081.1:0-6168 GCA_039030115.1 Myxococcota bacterium | reverse complement strand
TAAACCACAAGTTTTGCAATTGAGCCGCCCCACCCATGTGGCCGCATCTCCCCGAGGATTTGTTTTGAGACCTCGCCTGTTGGTCAAAACAGGAGACACGGTGGCTTGTGGGCAAGCCCTCTTTTGCGACAAAGCCTCTCCCCAAATACAGTGGACATCACCTGGCGGTGGTGTTGTAGAAGAGATTCGCTTTGGCCCTCGACGTGTGCTCGAAGCAGTTGTGATTCGACTTCCTAAAAACCCTCAAGACGAAAAAGCAGTGGATTTTGGTCGCTTTCTCCCCTCTCAATTACGAAACCTAAATGCTCAAGACATCGTGCAACACTTATTCAAAGCAGGCTTATGGCCGTTATTGACCCCCCAAGGGGGTTCGCTGGCCCCAATCAACCCATCAGGCCAACAGCGTACGCAGTACCAGGAAATTTATGTATCGGCTCTTACCGGTGAGCCACACAGCCCCCAGCCGCAATTGGTACTACATGGGCAACAACAGTTTTTTGTGCAGGGGCTGCTAGCTTTAACACGCTTGTGCTCAAAAACCTATCTGTTTACAGCTGCCCACTCTCAACTGGACTTGGCCGGTTTGAGATTACCCGAAGCCGTTCAACAACGTTACATTGAAAACCGGTATCCAACACACCACGTGGGGGTACAACGTTACTACACCCACGGCAGCTTGCAAGGGCAAAACAGTGGCTGTGTGGCAGGCATCAATTTAGATGGCGTCATTCGCATCGGACATCTGTTTGCTACGGGACGCCTTTACACAGAAAGACTGTATGCCATCGGCGGCGATGCGGCTCCCAAACCCATCCACGTGCGCACCCGCCTCGGCGCCCCCATAGGCCACATAGTGGCTTTGCGGGGCATACCGTCTAGCCATATGAAACCCCACGGACACCCGCCAGCGGGTTTGTCGGCTACATCATCTAAGCAAGTGGAATCAATCGGGCATTTGCAGAACGATTCTGCCATAGCCCAAGACACCTCAACAGGCAACCTACCAAGCCTACAGCGTGCGCAGCACCAGCAAACCCGCTTGCGGGTGGTGGCGGGGGGGTTGTTGACGGGGAAACAGGTGCAGCTAGAGGATTATATGGGGTTTGCTGATTGCAGTTTGCAGATGCTGCCTGAGGGTCGGCAACGTCCTGTGCTTGCCTTTTTGCGTTTGGGTTTTGACCAGCTGACTGCTTCGCGTGCATGGGCCAGTGCCCTGTTGCCACGAGAACTTCACCATACCCATACAAGTGCCAATGGAGAGGAGCGCGCTTGCATTCAGTGTGGTCAGTGCATCAATGTATGTCCGGTGCAGCTATTGCCCAATCTCTTGCTGAAGGCAAGTTTGCTACAAGACACGCAACGCTTGCAAGAATTGAGCATTCACGATTGCATGGACTGTGGTTTGTGCACATTTGTGTGTCCCAGCAAAATTGAACTAGGCCAGCATATTGCGTCGGGGAAACAGCTCATTGCCAAGGAGGAGTCGTAACACGCCATGGTGAAGCTGTGGGATGAACTTCTTGCTCGTGCACGTGCCGGCAAAGGATTTTGGGGTAAACAGCGCGCCCTGCTGTCGGCCATCGACAATTTTATTCGCAAACCGCAGCACGTCACAACAGCAGCCCCTCACATGCGCGATGCGCTGGATCTCAAACGCACCATGGTTATTGTGGTGTTGTCTTTGCTGCCCTGTTTGGTGTTTGGTATTTACAACACAGGGCGAAGCGCCTATTTGAGCATTGGATACACCCAATTTACGACAGCACAAGCATGCCTCGAAGGGGCCTTGCATGTTTTGCCTTTGATTCTGATCAGTTATGCCGTTGGAGGTATTTGCGAAGTGGCTTTTGCCCAGTGGCGAGGGCACGAAGTGGCCGAAGGTTTTTTGGTCACAGGCATGCTATACCCGTTGATTTGCCCTGCCACGATTCCCTGGTGGATGTTCGCACTGGGCATTGTGTTTGGGGTCGTGATTGGCAAAGAGGTGTTTGGAGGAACGGGCATGAATGTGCTCAACCCCGCGCTGCTTGCCCGTGCGTTTCTGTTTTTTGCCTACCCGGCTCATATGTCTGGCAACGTGTGGATTGCCACTCCCGTTATGAAAGCAGCCGATGGCACGCTGCAACCCAGCGCATGGACTAGCATCTCCACACAGTTGATTGAGCGTTTTTTACAAGGCAGCAGCCAGACTGCCGATGGCTATAGCGGTGCTACTGCTTTGGCCATTGTGGCCGAAAACACCCCCGGGGTACACGCGGTGACGCAGCTGCACAACACCTATTCGTGGTGGGAGATGTTTGTAGGATTTATACCCGGCAGCATTGGTGAAACATCTGTAGCCATGTGCCTGTTTGGCGCCTTGATACTTACTGTTACAGGCATTGGATCGTGGCGCACCATGGCCGGCTGCGTGGTGGGTTGCGTGGTCACATCGGGCCTATTTTACCTGGCTAGCAGCTCCAATACCCCCGATGCCTTTGCTCTCACTCCCGCAGATCATCTGGTCATGGGCGGATTCGCTTTTGGAGCTATTTTTATGGCTACCGATCCGGTTTCCAGCCCATTTCACCCCGTTTCACGATGGATCTACGGATTTTTGATTGGAAGCCTGTGTGTTTTGATTCGACTGATCAATCCGGCATACCCCGAAGGGATGATGTTGGCTATTTTGTTTATGAACGTGTTTTCTGCCCTCATCGACCACTACGTCGTGGCCAGCGTTTTGCGACGCAGGAGGCGACGGCATGCGCACTAACACCAGCCGTTACATATTTTTGTTTGCGTCGGTTTTATGCGTGTGCCTCAGCAGCGTGTTGTCCATCACGCACATGATGCTACGGGATACCCAAGAACAGAGCCGTTTGCTCGATCAGCAAAAAAACATCCTCATTGCCGCTGGCTTGCCTGCCGATACCCCTGAACAGGTACAACAACTCTTTCAACAACGTGCGCAACCCCTGGTCATCGACAACCAAGGCAACGAAATTGCAGGCAAATCCCCTGCAGACCTAGAACCTAACAGTTCCTATTTGCCCTTGTACCGCATTGTTGGCCAAGAAGGTAATGAAGTCATAGCCTACGTATATCCCGTTGTTGGTAAGGGGCTATGGTCAGTACTGCGAGGTTACCTAGCGGTGTCCTCAGATGGTCTCAAAATCGTAGGCGTGGCATTTTTTGAACACACAGAGACACCTGGCTTGGGGGGAGAGATCAGCAAGCCTTGGTTTCAAAACAGTTTTGCGGGCAAGTTGCTACACGAAGCAGGCAAACTCGTTGGTGTTGAAGTGGTTAAGGGTAAAGCCAAAGATCACCCCAGCTTCTCTCGGCGCAAAAGTCACATGGTAGACGGCATCAGTGGCGCCACCATTACAGGCAATGGCGTCACGCAAATGATGTATGATGGCCCTGCACAATACGAACCCTTTTTTGCAAAACGACGTGGAGATCCCTGAGAACAGATCTACAACTCTTTGCGCGCTATCGAGTGGGATCGAATGGATCTGTGTTGAGTTGCCTAATGCCCTCTTGTGCCGCATTTTCAATACCGGTCAACCACTGGACATACTCAGGCCCCCTTCCCAAGAGTTTTGCTCTCTTTTTCAGCCTTCTAAATCTACCTACAAAGCCACCTCCATAATGATCAGCACTCTTTTTCTGACCTAAAAATTGAGCTAGCCTTTGTAGATAGGCGATCATACCTCGTGAACCTGGCCCATGAGAAGGCGCTTCAACATAACTTCTAAGCATAACAACAGTTGCCCCATACTCTGCTCTTATTGTTCCTATAAAGCTCCTATTCTGGTTTGCGCCCCCACTATAGGTTTTGCTATAGGCTGCATTCAACGCCGATAGAATATCATTCACAACATCCTTTCTCTTCGTCTGGTTTTCTAATTCATCGCGATGATAAACCTGTTCAATATGATCTTCTATTACATAATACTCATCTGGGTGTCGTGATGAATTTGCAACATCATCTGTTGTTAAATTTTGTCTCACTACGTTGTAATTGGCCGGCAACCCTAGACCATGCGGTTTTTTTCTTCGGCTCTCCAGAATTTCGTCTAGTAAATGGCTGTCGTCATCAGAAATTGTCCCAAAACTGTCCTCTCCTTGGGCGTTAGAATGGATTTTCATTTCCACAATACTTTTTTGTTTTACAAGATAGCTATACAAATTTTGCACTAAAAGTTCGTTTTCCTTAGACGTTGTTAACACAGTTTCGCCAGAAGCCATCTTATGCCCCCGAGAGCCTTGTACAAAGGTTGCAAAATTGTTGTGACGAGCAAAAGCGTTTTTGAACAAGTCAAACTCCACCTTTGCCTTTTGCCGGCAGTGCAGTGTAATGGTTCCGTCTGACTGTGTTGTCACAATGAAAAAAGCACCGCCACAGTGTACCTCATAGGTTATATAGGTCTGGTTTTCCGCTTCTTTGTCGATTTCTCGCAACTTGATGGTCGTTGCTTCTCCTTGACAAACATTGACTACAAAATTTCCCACGTGTCCACCTAAACCACTCAGTGAACTATTTTCATAAACCAGTTGTTTTTCATCACGCCAATCCATATTCACTGACTGTTCCTTGGTGGATTGACCGATGGTTTTGTATAACAGTTTCTCATATTTCTTACCTTGCACAGACACAATTTGATTCCCTAAGGAATTTTGGTCATTAATAAATAAATCAAAATCAATTAACCTATGCAATTCTTCTCGTCCATTGGCAATGTTATGCGCCAACTCTCCTATCAAATAGTCTCGGTATTCTCTTTCAGGCGCACATGCACCTGCAAAAACAAGAGACATCGATAACTTCAATAAAAAGTTTCTTTTTTTCATTATCTTTCCTTTACTTACCAGCGATAAATTCAAAAAAACTTCGAACTTCAGATAGCCACTACAAGGCACATTCCCCCTGTCTTTCTTGCATATCCGATCTTTAATACCTTTGTCAAATACCTGCCTAGATCTACCTCAACAATATTTAAGTCCCACTCATCAAGCATCGCAGCACAACAAAGAAGACTCTAAAAAACAAAAACAGATACAAAAACTTGCAAAATCCTATTTCTGTGTCAAACTATAGACAATTCCTCAAAGTGGGGGGTAATTAAGATAGGAGTTCTACAATGTTAAAGCTAATAGAAAACAGTAGATGGTTCGGCATTTGTGGTTTAGTCTGCCTGCTATGTATGGCTGGATGTGCAAAGCCCGAAGACGAAGACAATGATTCCACCGACGTGGATGAAGAATCAAACCAACAACAAAACAATGGCAAAGGTGGAAATACCTCAGTGTCTCCTAGGAAAAACAGGTCACAAAACACCAACTCCCAGAGAACAATCGCCAACAACAAGACGGCTAAAAACGGTGGTCCTCACAAGCGCTCCCAAAAAAACCGTATCGTGAAAGGCAGCTGCCAATTGAAGATCAGTTGTGAACCCGACGGCTCAGGCAACGATTGCATCAAAACATATGGTGGCCTGTGCGAGTTTAAAGACGAAAGCACCTGCACAATGGTTGCGGGAGAGCGACCATGTAGTCATTTAAGCGGAAGAGTAGATCATACTAATGTGAAGATAACATTCACGGATGACCCTGCAATCCAAAGCTCTGACTTTTGTCAGAAAGATCCAGCAGCAGCTGGTGGATACACACAGTACTATCCGGCTCTGTTTAAGGGTATAGATGCATGCGCAGATGCCTTTAGCAAGCTTCCACAAAAAACACGAGAAACCTGCGAGGACAAACTGCGAGTGACAGGAGTGCTCAACAATGGCAGAAACAACAATGGTCGGAGAGGATACACAAACGCAGTAAGACGTATAGCCGGCAAACCCTATTATGCACCAGATGGTGCATCTCTCACTCTTGCTATGTACAACAACATCAATGGAGCGTACGTCATGGACCAACAGTGGTGTGAATTCAACGAGGACACAGAAAAGTGTAAACGGACGGCATTACCCGACCCCTGCAAGGGAAAAAACAAAAAAAGCTGCGAGACAGACAAGCGATGCAAATGGTAAAATAAGGCTCGATTCATGAAATTCCCCGCTGCATGCAGCGGGGGTACTTAGGGCAGTAACCGCGCCAAATAACGGGCAAAGGCAACTGTTTTCGGATTCAAAATGTTAAACGAAGCGGCATTTTGTGTAGCAGAGGTGT
>JBCCES010000080.1:0-6263 GCA_039030115.1 Myxococcota bacterium | reverse complement strand
GCAACCACAGCGAGGTGGTTGCGCTGTAGGCGTAGATCTGAAGTGCGTGACGTTGGATTTGAAGTCTCATGTCCATGTGCTGCAGCAAGATGTGTTTGATGTGCATGTGCAAACGCTCTTGCTGTTAGGGCAAAAAAATGAGAAACCGCGGTTTTTTGATGTGGTGCTTAGTGACATGGCTCCCAATACATGCGGGGTAAAGCTTGTAGACCAGCAACGCAGTTTGCAATTGTGTGAGCGGGTTTTGCAGCTGGCTTGCGAGGTATTACGTCGTGGGGGGAGTTTATGTGTGAAGATATTTGAAAGCGAAGATGTGCAAGACTATTGCAACCGTTGCAAAGCACTTTTTCAGCGTGTATCGGTTCAGCGCCCACAAGCCATACGCAGTCATAGCAAGGAGGTGTATGTTGTGGCGATTGGATTTGAACCCTCACGATGAGTCTGCTCTGAGAGCGCGAAGAGTTTGTATCATATCCATCCTTGGCCGATAGCCCAGTTGCTCTTGTGCTTTTTGGCCGCTCACCAAACAGGCAAAACGTAGGCCGTCTGTACTGCTGGGCCAGCCTGTCCGTTCCACCATCCATGCAGGCATGGGGAGTGGTGACCCCCCCGAAGCTTGTATCAGACGCATCAAAGGAGCTTGGTTGTCGCCCACAATATGAAATACGCCGCGTGTGCGTTTGCGCAAAACCGTTTTGACTGCGCGAACCACATCATTTTGATGGACCACTTGAATCATGGGGTCGTAACCTAAAACAGTTGGAACTCGATGCAGACGTAAATATTGACTTTCTGCATTATTTAACTGGGGTCCCAACGTGTATACAGGGCGCAGAATGGTGGTGGCGATCTGTTTGTGTTGCCATAAAAAAGCCTGAACTGTTGTATCCATACAAGCCATGCTACTGAGACGAGAATTGGGGTGAGCAGCGCAGTGCAGGGCAGATTCTTCTGTTAGCCATCCACAGGTGTGTTCTGACGGACCATACAGATAAGCAGCTGAAATCAAAATAAATTGACGAACGCCCACATCACAAGCTAGCCGAAGAAGCCTGTGAAGAAGCTGAATGTTAAACAACGCAGCATTCTGGGTGTTTGTATGAATGCTAGGCCATAGAAAACCCGCATGGATAATGCTATCAAACCGCTCTTTTTTCAATTGGCTGAAGATCGTATGACTGAGACGAACAGGCAGATAGATAACGTCTTGTTTTTTTGTTCTGCCCGTGAGTTTTGGCGTTTGTGTCCCCAAAACATGCAGAGGTTCTTGTAGGCGATTCACTAAGGCATGACTCAATCCATTGGTGCATCCAACCAATAAAATTCGGTTGGTTTTTTTTTGTGAAGTGCGAGGTGGACAGCTCATGATTTTGGCGGCAGGTCCACTCCACCAGGGTGAAAAGGGTGGCAGCGGCCAATACGGCGTACAGTGAGCCAACCCCCCACCCACAAACCATGTTGGGTGATGGCCTGGTGTGCGTAGGAAGAACAAGATGGGTAAAATCGGCAACAGGGGGATTTGAGAGGGCTTAATACACGTTGGTATAGTCGAATGGTTGATAGAACAAGACCCGTGAAGCCTTTTGCTTTTTGCCGCGTATCCTTCATGTTACCTTACCTTCTAGTTTATATGATGAAACAGGAACCTTTTCTCATGATAGCAGAGGCGGTCCCTTGTTGACGAGCCTAAAAAAAAACTGCAAATTTTTAACGCGACTGAGGCAAACATATATGAGCTGTGAGCATGCTGTTGAGGAAATAGGAAATGTTGGTTGAATATCCGCATGGGTCTCGTAAAGGCACCATTGTGCATGTGGGTTCGGCTGCATTTGGTCGAGGAACCTTTGGAGTCATTGCGGGTCCTTGTGCTGTAGAAGGGCTGCAACAGTTATTAGATATTGCTTCTAGGGTGCAATCTGCAGGTGCTTGCTGTTTACGCGCGGGGGCCTACAAACCGCGTACAAGTCCTTATAGTTTTCAGGGCCTAGGTAAAGAGGGCTTACGTATTTTAAAGACCGTTTCGCAAAACAGGGGTTTGCCCGCTGTAACAGAGGTGATGGATGCAAGCCAGATTGAAGCTGTGCGAGAACATGCGCAAGCCTTTCAGGTGGGTTCTCGCAACATGCATAATTTTAGCTTGCTCAAAGCCCTCTCTAAAGAGCGTCATCCCGTCATTTTGAAAAGAGGAATGTCTGCTCGTGTAGATGAATGGTTACTGGCTGCTGAATACATATTGCAAGGGGGAAATCACAACGTCATTTTGTGTGAGCGAGGGATTCGTACATTTGAGGTGTGTTTGCGCAATACGTTGGATCTATCAGCTGTCGCTTATCTCAAGCAACGCACCCATCTGCCTGTCATTGTGGATCCATCCCATGCCACAGGGATGAAAGAGCTTATCATCCCCATGGCAAAGGCAGCTCTTGCTTGTGGGGCAGATGGGCTCATGGTGGAGGTACATCCTCATCCAAGCCAGGCTTTATGCGATGGAAAACAATCTTTGCACCCTGACGATTTTCAACAGCTTATGCAGCAGCTGCGGGCGTTGGCTGCTCCTTGTGGCAAGAAGATGACGGATGAGAAGCCGGTGTGTGATGCCCCACAAACGTATGCAGCAGGATTCCACTCGCCCCCACCACAATCAGGGAGTCAGCTACATTAAAAGTGGGCCAATACACTTCAGGATACCCTGCAAATCCAGCGTAAAAATGCAAAAAGTCAATCACATAACCCAAACGGGCACGGTCGAGCAAATTCCCCATGGCACCCGCTACAACCATGCAAAACGACAGGAGCAAAAATCGGCTGGCTTGCTGCAATGTAAGATACCACCACAGAAAAAAGACAATGGCGGTGCTGCTGACGGTAATGAGGAGAGGCATGCGTATCCATTGAGGAATGGATCGGGTCAAGCTAAAAGCTGCGGCGGAGTTTTCCACATACCGTAGGTCAAACAGTCCAGGAATCACAACGACGTGACGGGTGGGAACGTACACAGGACCCGATCTATCGGCAACGTGTCTTGTTGTAGAAAACGAAGCCGGTAGCACACGCGCCAGAGAGGTTTGAACCCATACCTTGCTGCCTTGATCCAGCCCCACGCCTAAAGTGGCAACAACAACAAGCAACAAAAGTCGCCTGCGCCATGCCGACACCGCCTGAGAGTTTGTTTTGGGTGTAAGCGGTGTGCTTTCACCCTCGCCCGAGCGCTTTATATGATCCATAGACATGTCCGAAAACAACTACAGTGTTGGTGGAGCTGATCGGAATCGAACCGACGACCTCTAGAGTGCGATTCTAGCGCTCTCCCAACTGAGCTACAGCCCCCCAAGGGGGTTTGCAGGGCATACTCTTTAGCCCCATGAAACCTTCTGAGCATTTGTAGCATCATTCTGCCATGGACCACAGCAATGCACAACAGGGTTTTGCGGGGCTTACTGTTTAGCCAGATGAAGCTTGCCGGGTATTTACAGCGGGGTTTATGCTAATGCCCGTGGTGCTACAAAAACCGATTCGTCAAGCCGGCAATCCTCCTTGGAGGGTGCCCTATGGGGTCAAGGTGGCATTTTTTTGGTTCAGTTGTGTGCTTGCAGCAGCTTTTGCGGGTCACCAGACTCACAAGCGTCTGTTTTTGGGGCGCCTACATGTTCAAGCACTTTTGCAACCAACTGTTTTTCACAATACAAAGGCTCCTGTGGTGACTGCACAAATCGGCAATACAGAGCAAAAAATGCCCCTTGCAGCGACGGGTGAAAAATGGGTGTTGGTGCATTTTTGGGCCACATGGTGCAAAACCTGTCGTGCAGAAATGGCAACATTGTACCGTTTAAGCGAGCATTTAGCCGGTAAATTGGATGTTTTGGCCGTTTCAGTAGATACCAACTGGGAGTCTGTGGAGGCATTTTTTGCCTCACACGGCGAAATGCGGTGGCGTGATTCTCGTTTTCCACTGTTGTGGGATCCGCAGCGTCAAGCTGCAAATCGCTATGGTGTGAAGCGTTTTCCCGAGAGTTTTTTGGTCTCTCCATCGGGTTTTGTGCATGTGGGGTTCGCTGGTGCGCGGGATTGGTCTCAGGGTGTTGCTGTGCGTTATTTGCAAGGCATCATCAAGCAAGGCGGTCTTTGAACTTTCGGCCTGACTTGACGCATGCCTCCTTCTCTCTTATATATATCTTGTGGCGGGTATAAAAAGGGATAAATTATGCAAATAACAAGACGGGTAAAAGATGGAATTGTCCACGGAGTTTTGTTTTCAATCGTTCTAGGGATGCTTTTTATTGGGTCTGGGTGCGACAAAATCCAGACGTTGCAGGTTCCAAACATAGAGCAAGAAGCTGATCAATCTAAAGTAGATCCAAAGCCTATTATTCCTATGCAAAAAACGTTGGATAAATTAAAAAGTAGAAGTGTGTCTGATCAAGAAGAGGCTTTGCAAGCCATACAAGATTGGCTTAACGATGGATATTTTAATGATAAAGATGTAAAAGCGAAAGAGGCTTTATTGGAATACATTGCATCTTCCGCGCCTCTTGTTCTCAGAGCAAGAGCTGTAGGAATGTTGATGAGTTCAGGAGATGATAGGGCAGCAGGTGGTGTGGCTAAAAAAGCTTTGGCAAAGCAGTTGAATGATGCTAAGAAGGGAGCTGCGACTGTCTGGGCAATGGTGGAATTTGCTAGCAACCCGAAAGCGCCTGAGTCTCATCGCAAGGAAGTCTATGATCTGTGCATCAAGTCTAGCCGGGTAGCGCAGCCCTTAGCAAAGAAATTGGTCGGTTCCGATAAAGGCTCCTCCCAAGCCATCAAAAAATTGATGGAAAAGGATAAAAATCCTCTCTCTTCAGACATGCAAGACGCAATTGGTAAAGAGTTTCTTCGGGTGGTAGAAATTCCGGAGTGGAGCCCCCACATCGACCATTTCAAATCGGTTGTACTTTTCCTTAAAGATAAAATGAATATTGAAAAGTATATTCGCTTTCTTCTCCATTTTTCTTTGAGTCCAAAAAGAGAGATAAGAGATTTACTGGCAGAAGAGACCTTTAGAGATGGGATTCCATTGCATCAACACAAGCAAATCGTTGTAGATGCGTTAACAGATGAACCCGTAGACAGTTTGTCTGCCAAGGCCATTGTGGAAATGATCCATGTCTCCAACAATCTTGTGCTCATAGGAGAGGTTTTGCTTGATAGCAAAGCGCGAGAGCGCGTTGACAAAACAGGAATTGCTTTGGCAGCTGCGCTAGTTACGCATATTGAGGGTCTGGTGGATGAACTCAAAGCGAGTGTGTTGCTTGAGCGAACAACGTTAGTGGGGGTTGTGCCAATCCTGTGGAATGTAAACCTTGATGCCAATCGCCGGGATCGAGCGAAGGCGACACTAAAAAAACATGTGTCTCATTTGCATGTGCCAGAATTGAAAGATGCTTTTGAAAACAAATTGAGGGAACTGACGGCATTTCCTAATATCGAAAATATCAGGTACAGGTATCAGGCTGGCCTGGCAGGAGCTCCTGCTGGGCAGTTTAACGTTGCTCTTAATCCTGCTGTTCCTGTCGATCTCAATGGTGCACTTAGACCTTTGCATCAGACGAAGTTTGGAGTCATCGTCGTGGTGCTGACAGAATTTAACAATGCACAGTTGAACCAACATCTTCGAGATCAAGCAGCTCGTATCCGACGCGGACTTCCTGCAGCTGCCTGGGCCTTGCCTTAGTGTTTTGACGCATGTTGTGAACTGTGTTACGCATACAATGGCGCGAATGTATGGCTAGACAGAAGAAAAACCGAGAAAACAGACCTCCGCGGCATTTGCGGGTGACGTTGCCCATTCGTTTGGAAATCGGTCTGGAAAACCAGTCTTTTTCCACCACGGCACGTAACATTGCCATGGGAGGTGCCTGTTTTGAAATGGATCGAGAGCTTGCTGTAGGGACACAGGTAAACTTGCTGTTGTATCTGCCTATGGCCCAAGGGTTGGAGTTAATTAAAACCTTGGCTCGTGTGGTGTGGAGCAAACGGCGTGCCAAAATCTATGTGGTGGGTGCCTCTTTTGACCAATTTGCTCCTGGGGATCAACGGCGTTTGCAAGAGTGGCTGCTGGCCTATGTACGAGGAGACAAAGAGAATCGGTTTTACCCAGGCGAAATAGAGGACCCGGTCGTTCGCTCTACACCACGACGTTAACAAGACGGTTTTTGACGACTACCACTTTTTTGGGTTGTTTGCCCTGCATAAATTTCTGAATTTGTTCGCAAGCGAGTGCCTGT
>JBCCES010000079.1:0-6271 GCA_039030115.1 Myxococcota bacterium | reverse complement strand
TGCTGACCAATGCCTTGCATTTGGCTCTGCCTCGACTTGTTAACTTGGCCATTTCACTGCTTGGGGCAAACGCGCAGGAGCCTGTATCTGTTTTTGGTGTGTTGACACAGCAGGGCAAAGCCATTGCTTTTGTCGTGGCAAGCATTTGCATGTTGGCTTTTATAGGAGCTGTTATCCGCACATGGAGCCGGCGCGTGCTGTTTGATGTAGGGCGCTACATTGAGCGAGATGTGCGCGCGCGTCTATTTGCTCATTTAAGCATTTTATCCAACCGGTTTTACCAACAGCATCACTTGGGAGATTTGCTGAGCCGTTTTACCAACGATGTCAACAACATTCGCCTATTTGCTGGATTTGCTTTGTTGAGTTTGTTGAATCTGCTCATTGTGTTTGCGGCTACCGTCCCCATTCTATTTTCCATTCACCCCATGGTGGCTTTGTGTAGCTTATTGCCTTTTCCGTTTGTGATGATCTGCGCGAGGCTTTTGGCCAGTCGCATGTTTTTTTATGTGAAACAGCAGCAGCAAACCATGGGAGAATTAACCGCTCGCGTGCAAGAAAACCTCAGTTGCATACAAACCGTGCGCATTTTTGGTCAAGAAAACGCAGAAATTGAAAAATTTGCTGCAACCAACCAAGCAGCCTACAAGGCAGCTCTGGCTCTCTCTTTATTGCGTATTTTTACGTTTCCGTTTATGCGGGTGATGGGCAGCTTAGGGGTTGCGGTCACGTTGTATGTAGGAGGGCGTGCCGTTGCCCTGGGGCACATGAGCCTAGGAGATTTTGTGGAGGTCAACGCCCGTCTCATGCAACTTGCTTGGCCAGCCATCTCCTTGGGCATTGTGGTCTCTACCTACCACCAAGCCCGCGCCGGCGTGTTGCGATTGAATGCCGTGCTTGAAACACGGCCCGATATTGTCGATGGGCACCATGCCGGCAAGCAGGTGTTGCCGTTGCAGGTGGAGTCGTTGGATGTGGAAGGGCTTCTTTTGCAGGAGATCACGTTTTGTGTCAAAGAGGGCCAAACCATTGCCGTTGTGGGCAAAAGTGGCTGTGGCAAAAGCACGTTGGCCAAAGCGTTGTGCAGGGGGATTGCTGTGCCGCGGGGGTGTCTGTTTTATGGTGGCGTCGATGTGGTGGATTGGCAGAGGATGCCCTTGGCACGTCGTGTGGCTATGGTGCCACAAAATCCCTTTTTGTTTGGAATGTCTGTGCGAGACAACATCGCCTTTGGTTGCCCGCAAGCCAGCAAACGAGACATCGATGAGGTGGTACGGGCTGCCTGTTTGCAGTCAGACATCGCCCTGTTGCCACAAGGGCTTGACACCCTGGTGGGTGAAAAAGGGGTGATGTTGTCAGGGGGTCAACGTCAGCGCGTGGCACTGGCTAGAGCCTTGCTATTGCGGCCGCAGCTGCTGATTTTAGATGACTGTTTTTCGGCTGTCGATACCGACACGCAAAGTCGCATTGCTGCTTCGTTAGAGACAGAAAGATGGGCCAACAGTGTGTTGCTGTTCACCCATCGTTTGGCCAGCGTGCGCAACGCCGATGAAATTTTGGTTATGGACGCGGGCCGCATCTGCGAACGGGGAACCCATGAGCAACTCAAGCACAGCGGAACCCTGTACCGAGCGTTATGGGGCATGCAAAAGCTGCAAGACTCCTTGAAAGATTCTGATATGTCCGATAGGTTACAATAAAACGCCTATTCATTCAGGGATGGTATGTAAGCCAAATGCAGGGAGGTGTGAAATGAGTGGTTCTCGTATGCTAACAGTGGGTTTTGTGGCAGTCTTTATGGGTATGACAGGGTGTTCAGACGATCAAAAAAACACCGATTCAGGGGGCTCAAACGGGCAAAAGACGTCTCAGCAGCAGCCCAGCACGACAAGTCAGGAGCCTGAGCCAGTAGATATGTCTTTCCCAACAGACAAAGATCCCCCCATTCTACCCGAGGCCGCTGCCCAGACAGCCATTTCAGGTGTTGGAGACAAAAATCGGTTTATGGTAAAGCTTTTTGAAGACAGAATTCCCACTGCTCAACCCACAAGCAACCAAGTGATCGCTCAAGCTACGTGGAGTGGTTACACGCTGGAGCTCGTCTCTGGTGACATTACAAAAGAGGCGGGTGCTACAGACAAAGTGAGTATTATTCAAAATGCCGCCAACGGTTCGTTGGCAGGTGGAGGTGGTGTTGATGGGGCTATCAAAAAAGCAGCTGGCGATACACCCTACGCTCCTAATGGCGATGCGGGTGTCTATTTGAAGGGTCAAAACAAAACAAGTGTTCCCACGGGATCGGTGGTAATGACAGTCTCGGGAAATCTAAAGAGTCAGCAGGTGGATTATATTGCCCATACAGTGGGACCCAATTGCGGTAGTGGAGACGAGCACGAAAAGAATTTGATGATCGCTTCCAAAGGCGTGTTGGTTAAGTCTGACAAAATGGGTGAAAGGCACAAAAAAGAGGTGCACGTTTCACAGGTTCCTGTTTCTGCAGGCATTTTTGGCTGCCCTGTCGAAAAAACTGCAGAGATCCAAATGCAGGTCGCTGTCGCCCATATGGATAAGGGAGAGGGTCGTGTCAAAACGGTGCGCCTTGTGGTCATGGACGTGGGTGGTGAGCAGAAAACTCTCAAATCTTATGTGAAGGTGTTTAAGAGCTTGTTCAAGTAAGCTTTTTTGCCCACCGTAGGGCTTCTTCTAGCGTATGAAATTGGCCGTCGAGCTGAGCTTGGTAGGCTTGGCCTAGCAACTTGCCCAGAGCGGGGCCTGGTTGGTGGCCTAGTTGAAGCAGGTGGCGTCCCAGCAACACTGGAGCAGGGGGTTGCCTATTCACCTGCAGTCGTGTGGCTTGCTGCAGCAGCCAAGCGCACGCAGGATCGGGTTTGCCACTGAGAGCTTCGGGGGTGGTGCGACCTAAAAAGTCAGATTCGGCCACCAGGCACAGTTGTTCGATGTTGACTCGGCTAGACAAGCGACGAATGGCTCCATCAGACACGCAATGGCGTTGAGCATATAGCTGGGCCGGCCGCAGATGCTCTGTCACCAATGCCACAACTGTCTTGACCGTATCGCCCACAATGCCCAGGCGTTTGAGAAACAGTCGGGTCGGCTCTTGCCCGGCCACATCGTGACCTCGACTGCGAATGCGGCCTTGCTCGTGTTTGGTGGTGGCTGGTTTGCCCAAGTCATGGCACAACGCTCCCAGCAAAATGACCAGGGCCGCTTTGGCATCTAATTGATGGCGTCTAACCAATTGGGCTGCAGCATCTGTCACCATGAGAGTATGCACCCACACATCGCCTTCAGGGTGCCACTTGGGGTCTTGTGGGCAGTTTTGCAGGGCAGCGAGTTCAGGAAACAGCACCAGAGCACCGCAGGTATGCAAGGCTTGCAAGCCTTTAGATGGGTGAGGCGACAAAAGCAACTTTTCCATTTCGGTGCGAATCCGCTCCACCGATAAACTGGGCAATTCCGATTGCAGACAGCGGCATTTGGCGATGGTTTGCGGGTGCACACGCAAGTTAAAACGAGCGACAAATTGACACGCGCGCAGCACGCGCAGCGGATCTTCATCAAATGCATCGGATACATGGCGCAAAAGTCCTTGAGCTAAGTGGTCACTGCCACCACAAGGGTC
Organism: Myxococcota bacterium; assembly: GCA_039030115.1. Taxonomy (GTDB): domain Bacteria; phylum Myxococcota; class UBA727; order UBA727; family JABDBI01; genus JBCCEX01. The sequence continues at coordinate 2,628 of JBCCES010000079.1, read as the reverse complement.
CAATAATTTACCTGAAAGCAGATCAATTCCCATCGCATTGATAGTAAAGTCGCGTCGCAAACAAGCTTGAGCAAATGGTAAGTCAGCATCCACCGACACAGCAAAACTGCGATGCCCTCGGCCCGTTTTGCTTTCGGTGCGGGGCAAACTAACGTCAAACGTTTCGTCTTGCAGGGTCACCTTGAGAATACCAAAGCTTTTACCCACCTCGTTGATCTGTGCAATGGGTTGTAGACTGCTTTTTAGCGCGTCCAACGACAAGCCATACACTTCAATGTCCACATCTTTAGGCGCCATACCCAGCAGGTGATCCCGCACGCAGCCGCCTACAGCAATGGGTTTACCACCCGCGTGCGCAATGGCTTGCACGATGTGTTGTGCAGCTTGCGGCACAACAAAGGGCTTCTGAACCAACGAATGATGTTGTGATACGGATGTGCCCCAGGGGCTAGAAGAAGAATTGTTTTTCAAAACGAGTTGTCATTGCTTAGGTGCCGACCGGGTTCGAACCGGTGTAGGCGGTTTTGCAGACCGCTCCCTAACCACTCGGGCACGGCACCCCTCTTGCTTGCTGAGTGTGTCATGATGCTGCCTGATGGGTCAAGTCTGGTCTAGGTAGATGTCGATGATCAAGATGATGTAGCGAGTTCTTGCACGGCTTGTAGAACTTCTTTCGCGTGCCCTTTCGCTCGCACTTTAACCCATTTTTTGTATACAAAACCCTTTGGGTCAATGACAAACGTTTGCCGCAAGATACCCATGAATATTTTGCCGTACATGCTTCTTTCTCCCCAAGCTCCGTAGGCCTGCAGAGCTGTTTTATCTGGATCGCTGAGCAAAACGAATTGCAAATTGTGTTTTTGGCAAAAGCGTTGATGGCTGTCGATGCTGTCGCGCGACACGCCGTACACCTGTGCATTGCAAGCATGAAATTGAGGGAGTCGTTCGTTAAATTCCACGGCTTCGGTGGTGCAGCCAGGAGTCATATCTTTGGGATAAAAATAGACCACGGTGATGCGTTTATTGGGCCCACCGATGTGGTGTGTTTTGCCGTCGCTGCCGGGTAAACTGCACGTTGGAGCTGGATTTGTTTGCTGCATGATGCACTCTCCTGATTTAGGTGTATCTATTGTCTCATAGGTGTGTCTCTTTGCAAGACAAGAAACAGCAGATGAATGCATCTGTTTAAAATGTCTTGAAAGTTTGGATGAAACACGCGCATTGCATTGTCGAGACTAAGACGGTTATGCTATACTGTAAATAGAACGGGTGTAAGGTTCACAAGGGAGAACATCATGGCAACAAGAACGAGTCAGCGCAAACAGGTGGAGCGCAATAAACGTTATCTGTTTTTAGGTGTTGAGGGGGCAGGGGTTGTATTAACGGCTGTTTCTAGCCCTGTGTTGGGTGTTCCCGTCATGGCTGCAGGGGCGTACTTAGGGTGGAAATGGTTTCAATTTCGTGCGCGTAACGGCATGCGATTTTAGGCGATTCTTCCTAGGGTGTTTGAACGCAGATGCGTACATCGCGTACTTGCGCAAAGGCTTCCAGTTGGCGTAGCTGCTGCAGGATTTCAGGCTTGCGTAAAGAAACTTCCATGGCTGCACAAGAAGATGCAACGCACAGCATAACAATATGCCCCTTGGGATCCACAAATCCAACGGGTTGACATAACTGCCACAGTTGCTTGCCCAAAGCTTGTTGTAACTCTTTGGGCTCAAAGGCACGGGCTTTGTCAAGCAGCTGCTGCAGTGTCGGTGATGTGCCGTGGGTTTTTATCTTATGCATGGGTGAACTCCTGTTGTTGCTCGTTGTAGCAAAACCCCATGCGAGCACAGTAGGAGCGGTAGGTGTTGTCCAATAACATGGCAATGGTCATGGGGCCCACGCCTCCTGGAACCGGCGTGATGGCATGAACAAAAGGTGAAACAGATTGCGTGTTCACGTCACCTGCCAAGCTACCATCATCCTGTCGGTTGATTCCCACATCAATAATCGTGGCTTGCGGCTTGACATGCTGTGCAGTGATGTAATTGGCTTTGCCCATAGCGCAAATAAGCACATCTGCTTGTCGGGTGATGTGAACGAGATCAAGAGTCCGACTATGGCAAAGGGTAACGGTGGCATGTTGTGCCAAAAGGAGTTGAGCCATCGGTTTGCCCACAATGAGGCTGCGTCCTAACACCACAGCATGTAGACCAACGAGATCGATGTTTGCATGTTGCAAAAGTGCCATGCATGCGCGGGGCGTGCACGGGATAAAACGGGGTATGCCCGTGCATAGAAGGCCAATGTTGGTTGGGTGAAAACCATCGACATCTTTATGTGGGTAAACATGTTGCAATACTTTGTGTGTGTTGATGTGTCGAGGCAGTGGAAGCTGCACCAAAATGGCATCAACGGCATCGTTGGCGTTGAGTTGGTCAATGCATTGAAGCAGCTGTTTTTCGCTCGTATGTTGATCTAGAGGATAATGCTTTGTTCTCATGCCCACAGCGACAGCCTGTTTTTGTTTGTTGCGTACATAGAGAGCACTCGCAGGGTCATCTCCCACCAGCACGGTGCACAAGTGAGGGGGGCGGTGTCCTTGTTTGGTATGTTGGACAATGTGTGCTGCAAGGGTTTGCT
>JBCCES010000078.1:0-6438 GCA_039030115.1 Myxococcota bacterium | reverse complement strand
GCGCTGAAGATCCCCGTGATGATTCGTCCTATTTTGCCGTAAAAACCGCCCATCATTGCTCCAACGGATAACTTGCTGCGAAACCGTGGCATGCACGGTGCAAAGTGTCGTGCTATTAAGTATTTTTCAATAGGATCTCCAAGAGCCACGCAACACCAGATCACGCCTAGGGCAAAAACTCTTTCTGATTGGCCAATGGTTGATCCACCACCTACTAACGTAGCAAACAATGTGGCCACCAAAACACCCGTGCTATATCTTTTGCGATCCCCAATCACATACTGTTTCATGGTTGTGATGCCCTTGCCGTAATACAGGCCGACGGCTAGGGTGACGAGCAAGTAAATAGCAACAATGGCAAAGTCCAGTGTGAGCAGATTTGACATGGTTCTCCTGTATTGTTTTTTTCAACTCCCGAGGCCTTCTATTTTTTTGAGGCTTCGGTAAAAACGTTCGGCTCAAAACCAGTTTGAGCTGCTACTCACCGCAGGCTTTTCTGCTGGCAAGACCCAGAGCGTCGCGTCACGCCGCGTAGCGGTTCGTGGTTTTACAAGGCGTTTTGCTCACGATACTGCGCAAAAGAGAGCACGTCGCTGGTTTTGATGTCGAACATGTCGCTGCGGCAGCAAATGTAGTATTTTTGTTGTCCTTGAATCACCTCTTTGCTTGTGGGGTGTAAAATGCGCTCCCATGGCATCTCTTTTGAGAGGTGTTGGTTGTTCAAATGAGGTGAACAGAGCATGTGGCTGCAGCTGCTGACGTTGTGTACCACGTAGTTGGGTGCTCCCAGAATATCTGCTTGGTTGGCTTGCTGTTGCAGTTGCTCGTGGCTACGTACGCACAGGCCGAGCATCTGTTTGTTTTTGTCTACCAGTAGAAATGTGCCTGCTTCGTCTAACATGTAATGTTCCACAATGTTGTGCTTGCGAGACAGTTGTAAAAACCACGCGAGAAAAGCAGGGTCTTGCAGGGCGCTCCCTGCCCGTTGCCCTGCGTCGTGAAAGTTGCCTGACTCTTGGCAAAAAAACTCGGGCACCGCTTGTCTTAGCAATGCTTGCAGCTGTTGCATGGCATCGATGTCGTTCTTTTCTACGTAGCCACGCAGCAAGCCGCTATTGACTGCTTCGACCGCTTTTTTGACGGGCAAATGCTGGCTGACAATGATTTTGCGGATGCTGTTTTTTCCTATTTCTGAGCAGAGCTGCAGGCCATTTTTTCCATCCATGCGGTAGTCGGTGGAGAGAACAGAGACACGACAAAAGCGCTGTGGATTGTAAATTTCATGACTTATTTGAAGGGGTTTTTGCTCTTGCACAATTTGCAAAGCTTCTTTGGGGTTGCGATAAAAACGCAAACAGACATTATCGTCGTTTACATTCAATGCTGTTTTTTCTAGGCACTCTTTTTCATCGTCTACACATAAAATAGTTGTGGGATGTAAACAGCAGGGCATTGTTTGCGGTGTGTTCATAGCGACCTCCTTGATACTGCAAGATACAGGTTGTAATTGATCACATGCTAACAAAACAGATCCATTGTGTCTATATGGATATCTGGTGAGAAGCTATGAGACAGTCTGAGAATTGGTATGACATGCTGTGCATGTATCTGTAATTAGTGTTGCCAACAACTGCCCACGTGGATATCTACTTGAGGTTTTACATTGGGTAGCAGATCTTGTTGGGCTTGTAGCATCTCTTGTTGCACCCATTGTTGTACTGTTTGGGCATGGTTTTCAGGGCAGCACAGTAACAACTCATCGTGTACGGTGTTCACAAGTTGAGCTTGAGGGCACTGCTGCAACATGCGTTCATGCAGGCGCAACATGGCTAATTTCAGCATGTCGGCTCCCGTTGCTTGAATGGGCATGTTGCGTGCAACCCGTTCCAGATGGCTGCGATCGCGCTCGTTGTCGGCAGACTGCAGCACAAAGCGTCTCCCCAGCACGCTGCAGGCATATCCTTGTTGCAGAGCCTGCTGTGCGCTGTTGTCGAGGTAGGTTTTGAGTTGCGGGTGAGCAGCAAAGTAACGCTGTATCAGCTGTTGGGCTTTCTCTTGCGGCATTTGCAGCTGACGTGCCAGGCTGCGACTGCCCATTCCATATAGCAAGCCGAACGTAATCGTTTTAGCCTGTTTGCGCAAATGGGCATTGTTTTGTTTGCTCACAGAAACCTGAAACATGCGTGCAGCTACCTCACTGTGCAGGTCCCTTTCTTGTTCAAAGGCTTGCAAGAAGTGTTGGTCTTGCGACAAGGAGGCCATAATGCGCAGTTCACAGGCTGCGTAGTCTGCGGTGATTAATACATGATTCTGTGGTGCCCGTATGCAGCGGCGAAAATCTTGGCGCGTGGGGAAATTTTGCAGATTAGGACTGTGGCAAATCGCTCGGCCCGTGTTTGTGCCCAAAGGTTCCCAGCAACCATGGATGCGGCCTGTTTTAGGGTTGACATGTTCTAAAAAGTGCTCGCCGTAGGTTTGTGTCAATTTGGCAAGTTCGCGGTACTTGAGCAAAGCGTGAATCATTGGGTGCTGCTCGTTCAGATTGCGTAACGTCTCTTGACTCACGTTGGGCAGGGGCTTATTAAAAACATCTTGTAACAGCTGCTTTGTCTGCTGGTTGTCGTCTAAGTTGAATTGCTGTTTGCCAAACAGGTCGCTTTGCACCCGCTGGCCGGCATGTTGTAATACCTCTTGCTTAGCGATTTGTTGCTGTTGCTGCATCTGGTTGAGCATCTGTTGCCAAGCTTGTACATCAATCGGCAATCCATGGTATTGCATGCGAGCAAATGCAGGCAACACCAGGCACTCCAAACGGGCAACACGATGCAGCCTGTGTTGTTTGAGTTGAGGGAGGAGCTGTTGCAGGCACGTGTGCATCTTCTCAACCAAGGCAGTAGCTTGTTGTGTGCTATTGGCTGTTTGTTGCAACCAGTCAGGTGATTCATTATATATTAAACGATGTAGTGTATCCAAACAGATAGGGCGAGCCACCTGCAAGTCCATGTTGAGTAGTTGCAGCAGACAGGGTTTGGCTTGCGCACAGACAAACACACGGCTTTTGTCAGCAAACAGGGGCTTTAACTCTCCAGGAGCAGGAGTTGCATCGTGCGTGATAGGAATGATTTGCGTTTGTCCGTTTTCTGACAACAACAGTGCACTGTTTTTTTGTAGGTCGTGCGTCTGTTTTTCGCCTAGAGGTACAAGGTAAGATAGTCCGGTGCATTCAGATTGCAGCGGCTGTGTTGTGTTCATTGAGCTCATGGCGTCATTAGCTAGCCAGAAAAAAAGTCGATGATCTCTTGGCGTTGATCGTGGGCATCTTGCATGCCCAGGCGCATGAGTTCGCAGGCAAATTCCCCGTCAAATAGAAAAAACCGTAATATGTGACCATCGTGTTGCCCATCGGCTTTTGCCAGATGCCGTAAAATCGTACCGACCACGCCTCCGGCTCGTTGCAGTAAAGTTCCCTGTTTTAAATATTCAATGGCTACATGGCCTAAGCGCTTGCTGGGGCGAAACACCAAGGTATCAATCTTGCGATAAGAGGCGCCGCGCATGGCGGTCATCATGTGTCGTAACGCGGGCTGCCCGCCTTGTATAGGGGGATGAGCCGCTTGTGCCAATGCATTAAAACGGTGTAGGCGTTTCAGATTGTAGTCTGCTTGATCGTCCATCAATGCAGCTAAAATGCGGTTGAGCAAGAAAAGTGCTGATGGATAACCACTCTGTTTGTCGGGTAGGGGTCGGGTAGAGTCATTGTCATGGCTATCCAATGCGATAATCACCAATCGATCGGCACCTAGTCGAATTGCAGGCGAAATGGGTGTGTTAATTTTGAGAGATCCGTCGCAATACAGTTCCCCATCGAGTCGAACCGCGGGAAAAATCCATGGAACAGCCGTAGAGGCCAAAATGTGTTCGGCTCCTAAAATGACAGGCCGAGCATGCACGCGAGGGTCTGTGCTCCAAGCCGGGACTCCTCCACCTGCTCGTTGCACAAAAACATGCGCTTTGCCCGAATTGAGGTTGAGGGCGTTAACAGCGACAGCTTGCAGACGACCCTGAACAATGTTCGTGGTAATTTGTTTCCACGGCATGTTTTTGCGCAACTGTTGTTCTAGGGGAGCTGTGTTAAATAGCCCCCCTAAACGAGCGGGTTTAGAAGGGTCATTGTCCCCTTTTTTTGCAGCATATCCAAAGAAAAATCGACGCCATCGCAACAGATCGGAGAAACGCGCTTGATAGACATCTTCAATAGATAGTTCTTGCCACGATTGTGCAAGCATATGGCCTTGTACTTGAGGGGTGTGGTTATAAGCTGCCACATGACAACAATTAATCGCACCGCTAGAAGCACCGCACACAATGTCAAAGTGAATGCGTTTCGATACGCGGGGGGGGAGATGTTCTCGCAGATAACGTAAGACACCCACCTCATAGGCACCAAAAGAACCGCCTCCTGCCAGTGCTAATGCAGTCCATCCAGAATGTGTAGATGACAATGTCATGAGCACGGAATCCGTTGTGAAACAAATGTTTGTCCCCAATGGGTCTGCAGCTGTTGCTTGCAGATGGCTAGAAAACGTTGGTCGCTATCTTGATAAGCTTGTTCTAGTTGCTTGGCTGCTTTCCCTATTTTTGATGCAGTCATGGCTTGTATTGTGGGCCAGCTGTAAAGTGTAATGGCGTGTATGGGCCACGACAGAGGAAAAGCCAACACCCAGGTTGTGTGACGACGTGCTCGCACAGCAGCAGCAAACAGCTGTTGTCGTAGCAGGTTGCAACGCACATACGAGGTGATCTGCTGTTGAGACAAGCCCAAGCGTTGATGCATCACAGAGGCTGATTGGAGTTGTTTGCAAAACTGCCTTGGATTTTCCAAGCCTGTGGTGGGTTTTTTTGCCTTGCGATAGACAGATGCGTAATCCCGTGTGGTCATGCATCCGCTGCTTGTTGCCCACACCAACGCGAGTGCAAATAAACCGATGGTGGTGAAGTGGCGCATGGGGTATCCTTGAGCTTGTCTCATGCAGCACCCATTTTAACACAGCCTGTGAGTTCAATGAAAAGTGATTGTTTTTTTAGGAAGCACTCCAGTGCACATCAAGATCTAGGTGTTTCCCGATACTGCTTGCAATTTTCTTGCACAATTGGCTAAGCGAAGGCAGGGGTTTGTTGATGTGCTGCAGTTGATCGTGCAGATTGGTCAAGGTTGTACCCGCTAGTCCACAGGGCACAATGCAGCGTTCGATGAGTTGTAAATCAGCACTTACGTTGAGGGCAAAGCCGTGGCGTGAGATGCCTTGGGCGTTTACGCCCACCCCCACAGCGGCCAGCTTGGCAGATGGTTTGCCGGGGGAGCATACCCAAATGCCTGTTTTGCCTGGTATGCGGGTGCAATGTGGCACCCCTACACTTTTACAAACTGCAAGCAGCGCTTCTTGCAGTGCATGCAAATAACGACCAATAGCCACAAAGTTGCGCCCACGCGATATAGGGATAATGGGATAGCCAATGAGTTGACCGGGGCCATGAAACATGACGTCCCCGCCTCGATCTGTTTGTACCAGTTCAATCCCTGCTTTTGCCAATTGCGATGCGGGCAGTATGATGTGCTTTTTACCGCCGCTTCGGGTATGGGTGATCACAGGTTTGTGTTGTAGCAGCAGCAAGTGTCCCTGTGCCCTTTGCTCTTTTTGCATAACTTGTTGCACTTGACGTATGGTTTGCTGCATGCATTGCATGCCTTGAGCATAGGGCACGCCATGTCCCACAAACCTCACCCACAAAGATCCTCGATGATGGTTTTGTTTGCCTTGCACAGTTCATAGCATACCCTGGAATAGTCGGAGTATATGGTAGATATGCATCAAGATTCATCCCCAGTGCGATCCCCCAACAAGGAGGCTTGCCTCAACAAAGGGGCTAGCCCCTCTCAATTGCTTGTTACATTTGTGTCGCTGTTCCCTGAGAGTTTGCAGTCGATGCTGCAAACCTCCATTGTAGGTCGGGCTGTCAAAACAGGGCGCGTTGCAATTCATACCCAAGATATTCGACAACATGGAGTGGGAAAGCATAAACGTGTAGATGAAACTCCCTTTGGTGGGGGCCCTGGTCAGCTGATGCGTGTCGATGTTGTTGTCGCTGCTCTGCGCGCTGCTGTGCAGCATGCTCAATCGCATTTTTCGGCAAACTCCACAAGCAAGAAACAGCGCATTGTATTGGTCGACGCAGCAGGAGAGTCCTTTAGCCCTACGCATGCCAAACAGTTTGCACAACAAGATCATCTCGTTTTTGTGTGTGGGCGATACGAGGGGATCGATAGTCGGATTTATCATTATGTGGACGATGTGATTTCTGTTGGGGATTACGTATTGACCAGTGGTGAATTGGCTTCATTGGTTGTATTAGATGCGACGCTGCGCTATGTGCCAGGTG
>JBCCES010000077.1:0-6475 GCA_039030115.1 Myxococcota bacterium | reverse complement strand
TAACAGCACAACCGGGTCGAGGGTGTCGTAATCTTGGCCTTGGACAACTTGGGTGCTGAACTGCTTGGCTGCGTTAAAGAGTATCCGATTTTCAAACCCCGGCACATGCACAACCTGCATCTCGATTAAGATCCATTTGCCATCGCGTTGTCGGACACGCACATCCAAATAGGAGTCTTTGAGTCCCTTGAGACGCGGAATATTGTAGGGGTCTTGCAGGGTCAGTTCAGTGATCTCCTCGCGCCCCTGGTACAAAAAGGCATTGAGAAACGAACGCAGCACCCCCTCATGCCCCACTGAGCCAAAGATCTTCTTAAACGCAAAGTCTGTTTTCGGGTCAATAAAACGCATTTGCCCTTGCCTCCTACTGATAGTATACCTGATTATGCGCAGGCTCGTGCTGGCAAATGGAGTGTGCTGAGCGGTTCAACTGCGTTCTCCTAGAAAATCATCGCAAACGCAGAAGCTGATAGACATAACGCGGGCGTGTCAGATGAAGGGAGTGTATAGATTCACTTCAACCTTTGCCCAAAGAAAACTGAGGGCGACGAACGCTGCCACGCAAAGAAAATGCGTAACGCCCTTGATCATCTTTGGCGCGCCGCAGTTGGGGACTAACCCCCAAAAGTGCCTGTAAACCTGGATTTTTCTTGAGAAAATCCGGGCTTAAACGAAACCAACCCTTACCCGATAAAGCACTGCGTCGCCAGCTTTTTCGAAGTTTTCCTTCTCCCGTAACATTGATTTGCACATCCCCACCAGCAAACTGTAATTTCTGCAGCTGGGCTTTCCCTTGTTGTGCATTGGCTTGAATTGCCACACCCCCCAGCTGCACAGCCGGAACCTGCAGCGTGTCCCCCAACCCTAAGGCAGCAGGCAAAACAAGATTTCCTGGACCGACGGCAGCCTTCTGCCAAGATAAATTGAACGAACCTTTAAGAGTTTTAGAACCATCACCTACCTGCAGACGCGCTGCTGCTTGTAATTCACCCTTTGCTGGCAATCCTGTCACGGCACTTAACACAGCCAACTTATCCAACTGCATTCTGGGAATGTCCAGGGAAAAAAAAGAGACACTCCCCTTATTGTTAACAGATACACTGCCCGCAAGAGATTGGCCTTGCAGGCTTGTCTGCCAAGCAAAAGTGTTGTCGCCTACAAGGGAAGAGAACAAAACCAAACGAGCTTTTATGCGATCTAAATCTACCTTCGCTGCAGGTTTGCCTTCACTTGGTGGTATTTGCACCCGCACTTGTCGTAACTGCAAACCGGATAAACGCCACAGCGACATACTACCGATAGCAACCTTCACCTGTTTTCCCATTGCCTGACTCAAAGCATTCTGTAGATGCTGTTGAGCCTGCCCCTGAAAGGTTTTTATGGGAAACGTCCAATACAACATGATACAAAACACCACTTGAAACCACACGACATAACCAACGAGCCGCCATCGTTTTTGTTTATCTGCGTGTTTTGTAGCCATCTATCTCCTTATAAACTGTTCCACGTTGCAATGGTTAACTGAGCATCCAAATCTTCATCTAAGCGCCTGTTTACTTTAAGACGAATCACCTTAATGAGTTTCGTGGGACCACTATCTTCCACAGCTCGCAAAAAAGAGGTGAGCTTGTCAATGGAAAGTTTTTTCAGCGTAATGGATACACTACGTTGTACTAAGTTACTTTCTGGGATATTTTGGGTCTTCTCGTCTAAATCACTCAGGTTTAAACTCAACTGTTTTGCTACAGCAGGCAAGAAAGAAAACAGAGAGACAGTAGAACTCCGAAGTTGTTTACCAAGTTGCTGTTTAGCGGCTCGCGCCGCTTTGTAAGAGACCTGCAAGCTACCAATCTGGCGAATTTGATCTCGGTAAAGCTGCGCTTGCTCCTGCTTAGACTCACCCATGTAACTGACACTGTACAAACCACCAAAAAACAACAGAACAACACTTAAAGCCAACCCCAGCACAAATAGCTTGCGTTGTCGGGAATCCAGTTGTTCAAAAAGAGAGGCAAAACGCTCGCGTAGTTCGTCCAGCTGTTGCTTCACAGATTCCAATTTCATGAAGTTGCTGCCTTGCTCGTTGTTTCTTCAACAAGCTTACCCGAACCACAACCCAAGTCCATCTTGAGTTGAAAACGAACACCCTCTTTGGTTTGAGCTGCCCTCCCTTTTTCTACCTTTGTAAAACAAGGGTTTTTTGCTAGGGCTTCTACAGTTCGATCAACCTCTTCAAAGGTTTTGGACAGCGCCTCTATATGCACAAGTTGCGTCGAAGCTGTTACATCTGTCACTTCCAGCTTATCAATACGTATGGGGATCCCATCTGGGATGGATTGTGCAAGCTTTAAATACACATCCGTTGCGGTAATCTGAGGCATTGCCGTTTCTCTTTCCCCAGCAACAGCTGCCTGCATCTTTTTTAAACAGGCGTCGCCCGACACAAATTCCTTACCCAAAATGCGCTTACACAAGGCATCTCTTTGGTTACGTAGTTGAACAATCTCTCGACCTTGCACAAATGCTTGTGTACTTGAATACAAAAAGCCCAACGCCAAAAGAACAGCCGACCACATCCCTAAGGGTTTCGCTTTTTCTCGTAAATAGGTGAATTCACCTCGCCAAGCGAAACGGCCTTGACGAAAATTAAATGGATTAATCCGGCTGTTCCCTCCCATGACATAGGCTGTTTGACCAATAGCACTTGCAAACTGTGGCTTCAGCCAGTCCTGCGACTCTTTTTGAGCACACTGCGCTAACAAATACACAGGAAACACCAAGCGACTCGTCAAAAATTCTGCAAGACCCACCATGTGGCTGCCACCACCCGTTACCAAAATGGCATCGACAACCTTGCCCCATTGATTACGTACACTCAGAGCGCTTTGACGCATTTCTCGAGCAATCGGCGCGTAGCTCGTTTGCAAAAGGTGCTCGACCGTCTGAGGAGAAAGTGCCTCTCCCTGATGTTTGGCCCTTTGCGCATCAAGCAAAGACAATCCTTGACTTTGTGAAAGAGATTGTGTTGCATCAAATCCTCCTCGCAACAGGCAACGGGCAAGTAAAAGACGTGTGCCAACGCACACAGAAATTTTCGTGCTCAAATGCCCAATATCCACCAACATCACAACAGGTTGCTCTTGGGCAGATTTCCCCTCCTGCCTGCTGACGGCAGTTTGTACAAATTCCTGCACCGATTCACTGTGGTGCAAAAAAAACTGTGAAGCATCTGCCAATGCAGCAGCGCACAACGTTGTACAACGGGGATCTAACTGCAACTGAGACAGCAAATTCAGATGCTCCTGCAGCGCCTGTTTATGAGCAAAGGCAACAGCAAAAGGATATTGTTCTTGCTGCTGCGGGTTTGCCGCGGCTTGTAGTGACCAAGCAAGAATCATGTCATCGGTCGAAAAAGGCAGATGGCTTTCTAACTCTCCTGCAATAACAGCCTCTACTTTTTTGCGGTCAGAAAAAGGCAGATGCAGGGTGCGCATTTGACCATGAACACCCGGTAAAGCAGAGACCAAAGCATCGCTTGTGAGTAAGCCTTGAGCTTGCAGGTTTCCTAGTATCTCAAGTTGCCGATGCCCCAAAGATTCTACTTTGCCCTCTTCATCGGAGGCAGGGGGCAGCACATGCTCTTGGCACCATTCTATCGATAGTCCAGAACCCACTTGAACTTGAGCGCGAACCACCTTGACGCTGTAGCTGCCTAAGTCAATACCTGTTACAAAACGTGCCATCTGTCTTGATCGTGCCTATGGGCTTTTTCCTATTGTACGCTAAAAAAGTACCTGTCTTCTACATTTCTAACCACTCGTGTCACAAGAGTCAGACGCTTCGTGACATTGCCCACTGTTGCCGTGCTTCGAATGGTAAACACCTGCGAACGATCTGTCACAGCATCTGCGCACTTTTGTGGATCGATTTCCACCTTTTGCTCTTGTAAAAAACCAACAAAAGCACTTGGGGTGGCCTGTTTTTTGTCTTTCCCCATGCGGTGTTCTTGCCAACGTTTCAACAACTCAACCATCACAGCTTTCACACGCAATCTAGAGTCGTCTGGCCGCTTCGCACAATAGCGAATTAAAGCTTCGACAACTTGATCCGATGCTGTCAGAATATTGACTTTGCCCTCTTGATCTCCCCCGTAGATTGTTACGGCATCACCAAATGTCTCCATGTGAGCATCTGTCATGCCATGCACCAGTCGAAGTTCTTCTTGACTGTCAAAATAAGCTTTTTTGGGGGCCACATGGGGTGTGCTCACGTACAAATTCGATTTAGATCCCCCCGTAGCGCGTCCCCAATATTGTGCAGGAGCTTGCGGATCAATACGCCGATCGCCGCTTTGGGTATAGTCGTACAAATTACCAACGAGAGACCATCGATCCACTCCCACAGCTCCCGCTTGAGAATGAAACAGATCATCATGACGCACCGGAGAAAACAGAGCATGCAATTTATCTGCTACAGCTTTTTTCAACTGCGTTGAAGTGGTTTGTGCTGCCCACGGACGAAGGGAAATTTTGCTCTCTTCATCCACAATCTCAACAGCAAAAGAGCCTTGAAAAGCACCAAAACCCCCCTTGGGTTTCACAAAAGCCTTCGCATCTTTTTTTTTGTCGTCGTCTTGTTGGGCTGCTTGCTGTTGCCTATTTTGCAAGGCTTCAGAAACATCCATGCCTAAAGCCATCAATAAATCGCCACTTACCAACTGTTTAAACAGATCGCTATGAAGAGGAATCAATTGCCACACGACAGGAGCAGGAAGTGGCATTCCCATTTGAGAAGCCGCATTCAAATACCCCTGCAATTTGTCTTGCACCACCAAAATGAGGCGAGCAAACTCAACGCCCCCTTCTGCCAACGCTCGCGCTTGCAAAGCATCCCGATGATGCACAGCCAATTTGTAACGAATCGACTCGCGATAGCTGAGATCGGCCACCACAGCACTTAACAAAACCAACATGGACAAAGCCATCAACAACGCCACACCTCGCCACCTTGCTTTTGCAACACCGGTCAAAAACCTGTTTTTCAGCCGCTGTACAGAGGCGTTTCGTTGTTTCATTGCATGCGAATAGGCTGCGTGTGTAGCCAAATCCCTGTTTGTGTTGCCAAAAACAGCTCCTGTTTTTCACCCAAATGTGTAGACAGCTCAATGCGCACCCGTTTGGGCAACGCAGTCTTACTACCCGACGCAGCAGACCCGCTATTTTGTAGGTTCCACTCCGAAGAGGCAACCTGTGATTTCCACTCCGACTGCCATGCCTTAGTGCGTTCATCCCAGTACTCAAAACGCAGTTTGTTCACCCTTTTGCACAACACCTGTGCCTTGCCTTCATTACGCGAAAACTCCTTGGCATCTCTTATTTGAGAGCGCAGCAAAGCCTGCTGACCCGTTTGGGGATCGGGTCCTAAAAAATAGGCAACTTTGTGCTGATCACTTTGGTGAGCATTTTGCCGATGCACCACGTGACCAAAGGCTGTAAAAGAGAGTTTATCTGTACTGCCTTCAAATCCGGTCTGCACCACGGGCGACTCTGGGTCACCATGAGCGCTTATATAGGCCATGGAAATTTCACGAGACATGCGCTGTAAAGCCTGTCGAGCCATATGATAAGGTTGTGACTGTGCCTGCACCGCATCTTTGACTTGGACAGAAGAGTGTAACACAGACATTCCCAAGGATCCCATCATGGCTAAAAGCCCAGCAGAAATCAGTACTTCGATTAAAGTAAAACCAAGCACACCTCTTGTCATCCCTGCCGATCTTCTCGCAACACACACACCTTTGCAAGTCAGGTTGCTTGAACCTACTTCAGCAATATCATGTCTTAAACAAGCCTACTTCCACTCACATAATTGCTCATCACGCTCTGATAACTCGTTTAGACACGCTTCTTCAGAATCCTCAATGGGATTCACACCATTACTTTTATTATGTTTCTCGCAAGGATTGTTTGCTTTTACAAAATCACAGGAAGCATCTCCCCCTTCAAACGTGCACCATTTTTGCTCTTCCACATATAGATTTTCCTTGTTATAAGTACCCCAACCAAGAATTGGGTCACCATTGGGTTTATAATAAGGCATTTCTTCATCTATCGCCTTTTTTCTCTGTCCTTCATCTTTATACCCTCTTATACTGTTATCCTTATTCTCCTTCCCAAACATCCCTCTTGGTTTAATTACATTCACTACCCGTAGCTTTCCACACATTTCTTCTGTTTGATCTGATTCTTTGAGCTTAGAAAACACGGTTGCACACCCATCTTCTCCTGTAGGCATAGCTGGGTAATAATGCTTTTCCAGTCTATTTTCTTTAACTTTTTCCGAAACATGTTCATTCTTTTTACAGATCTGTTGACCTGTCTCTTTTTTCCCACCAAAAACACTCCCCAGCCTTGCCATTACAACCTTGGGATGATCTACATAACCATTTAAATGACTACACAAACGCTTTTGCATC
>JBCCES010000076.1:0-6512 GCA_039030115.1 Myxococcota bacterium | reverse complement strand
GGAGGGCTTTGTGCTGCTTGTTGCCACGCTTTTTTGAGAGCGGACTCGGGGAGTCCCTGTTGAGTTAACTGTGTCAACACAGCGCGTAACAGTCCTCTTTGGCCGTTGGCTGTCTGCACTCTGTTTTTCTCTCGATTTCGCAAAAACAGACGGACCAACGGCAGGGCAAACAGTGCCAGAGAAAAGATGAAAGGCACCCAACCTAGAAAAATGGGCTCACCCACGGGAGGGGGAGGGAGCAGTTCTGGGGGAATTTGGGAGCTGCTTGCTTGAATCAAGTAGCGTAGTTTTTCCAGTGTCCATCCTCCTTGAATGGCAACCATGCTCATGATGAGATTGAAACCGTTAAGACCTGCAATGAGAACGTTGGAGCCCCCTGTGTTGCCGGTAAGAGGTAATAAAGGCTCGCGTTTTTGCCAAATGGGAGGTGGATGCAATGCCGTCGAAACCTGGCTGGAGCGTCGCAATTGTGGAAACTGGTAGATCAGAGCGCCTTCTGGCGATACGGTGACATCTCCTTCGTAATCCAACATCAAACGCGCTAAGATAGGATCCAGTTCTTGTTTACTTAACCCCGTCACTTTCATGGCGTCATACACCGCAATACGACCTGCCTGGGCGCGGATTTCTGCAAGCAAGATGCGAGTGGTTTCTCGAGGGTCTTCTGGCTGTGGCTGAGGGCCGAAGAAAAACCGATTGACCTTTTCATAAAAGGGCGTACTTGCTTTTGCTTGTCGCGCACGCATGTTGTGCCCTACATAGAAGGGAGAGAAGGGGTGAAACGTCCAAAACAGAGAGTCCAGCACAATGCGAAACAGCGTATGAAACAAAAGTGCGCCGCCGAAACTTGGTCCCTCTTGGCGGTCTGAACTGCGTCCTGCTGCAGACAGGGCCAATAACACCACAGCGAAAATCACCACATACCCTACCAAAACAATGCTGATCCAGGCGCGAACAAAGAATTGGGCAGCTCCCAAAGCGAAACGTTTGATCTTTCCCCACCACCGCTTGAGGCGATCCATTCGTTCCCATGGTTTGGCAAACGCGTGGGGGTAAGAAAACAGCAGTTCCCCTTTATCGGTAACAGACAGGTGCCCCCGATACTCTCCAACTAAGTGGTGCAAACCCAGCTGGGCGTCGTGGAGAGAGAGACCGCTTTGCGCGGCCGCATCGGCAATGGTTAATTGATGCAGGGACCCCTGCAAGGATTTTTTCAAAACGTCAGCTGCCTTTTGCGCTTCGTGTTTGTATCCCGATGCCATGTTTCACTGCTTTGTTGCAATGGCTCCGCAGGACGGACTCGAACCGCCGACCAAGTGGTTAACAGCCACCTGCTCTACCAACTGAGCTACTGCGGACCGCTGGTTTTCTCGTTTATTACAGCATACGCCCTACCAAAACACAAGGCTGTTTCTTGCTGTATGTGCTACTCCTGCAACGGGCTTTGTGCAAACAGTTTTCTTTGGGTTGCAAAGGAGATTTCGAGAAGAATGATGGCTACGACTGCACCCATGAATTCTCCATCTCCCACCATGATGTGAGCGAGGAGGCCTAACGCAAAATTATAGAAAAAACCTGCATAGGCAAGGTTGAGCAAGAGGAGCGATTTTCGCGACCATATGGCAATAAGTCCGAGGATTTTGACAATTGCCAGTGGGTAGATCAGGTAAACAGGGTACCCGAGTGCTGTAAATGTCTTTTGTACCTCCGTGTTGTTAAAGAAGTACATTCCTGCTGCCCCACACAGCATGACTGTGAGCAACCCCGTAGAGATGTAGTAAGCAATTTTTGTTTTGTTCATTGTTGAGATGTTTTGGTTTTTTTGCTCTTCATGAGGTAAAACATTTTGCAGCCTGCTTATATTCCTCGTGTCTACCATAGGTTTATCTCATCGCCAAGCGTAGTGTGACTTCAAAAATATTGCGAAACTTTTGTCATGGCCTTGACATGGCTTTCTGAACATATCATTCTTGGGGAGAGCGTGTTCTCGTTGCAAAGGCAACAAAGAGCATGTCTCGTTCTTCACTACTAGATCTAAAGAAAAGGAGGTTTGTGATTATGCGTGTATCAAGTCGTGTTTTTGGTTTTGTAGGAGCTTTGTCCATGTGTGTTTCGTCCGCTTTGGCAGAGCCAACTTCAGCAGATATGAGCCTTGTTATTACCACCAACTTGAAAGAGATGAATTGCGAAAAGTCCTTTTACCGCACCATTTTGATGCAGGGTGATGCTGTGCATTCACAGTACGGCGCTTTGACGCTCAGTGATTTGAGCCCGCGCTTTTTGAGAACCAAAGACACTCTGTTTATTGGTGAGGGTGCTATGAGTAAGTCAGTTGTTCTGCAAGGGGGTCAACCCATTGCTCAGGGTGAAATCAACGTGCTGGCAGGCCCCCACGTGCTCACACTGCACATGCCTGTGTGGAGTGCTGCAAAGCCATCGGACATTGTGCGTAGCATGGCAGGTGATCCTCTTTTAGCGCGGGAGCTATCTGCACGCCAACGACAGGTTGCCTTTGCTGTTTATCAGGTAGGGGAGCAGAAGGTTGTCGCTTTGAATCTGCGTAGCAATGTTTCGGGAATTGCTTGGCCTACCCGTTCTGAAGATCTGTTTTACACGCCAGCTGCTGTGGGTGCTTATGCACAAGAGGAGAGCAGTAAGTTGTTTGTCGCCACCCGTTCTCATACGTTGGGGTTGGCCTTAGGCGGTGTAGACAGAGCGTTGGCCAGCAAGTCAATTCCTACAGTGCACTTGGACACGGGCGGAGCTCTGTCTGCCGAAGATCTCAGCAAAGCCACAGGGTTGCAAAGCATGCTGCTAGAACGCAACTCCATTCTCGTGGCGGGCCCTCAGGATTTGCAAGCGTTTGGTCAGCAACCCTCTTTGTTGGCGAAGCAGTCTTACCTGGTGCCCAGCAGTGCGGCAAGTTTGCAGTCGTCTAAAGTGGTGCAAGTGGGCACGAAGAGAGTGCAGATCTCACGCATCGGTGCTTTGTCTGACGATGCTGCAGTTTTCTTACAGCAAGACAAGGGCATGACATTGCTCGAATCTCTCAAGCAAGCCCACACATCTCTGGCACAAAACAAGCCCGATGTAGCGATTGCCGTATTGCTTCATGCGGCTGATTTAGAAAAGCATGCTGCATTGCTGACTGCTTTTGATGCCCTGATTGTTCCTATCAATATCCAAGGCACAATGCCCGCCGAACATGAGATTGTTTTGCGTGCGCAAAATGGGCAGGGTCAACGCCCCTTTCCTCCTATTATTGAGGTGACACACGATGACATCACGCAACTGTATGTTTGGACCAACCAAAAAGGAGAGCCCAGCCGTTTGCACGTTGTTCGCCATGACTTAATAGAGGGCGCAACACAGTGGGCCTTGGCACCCGATGCGCATCTGTTTGAGTCAAGCAACCGTCAACGATCTCAAGCTCAGGCTGCACTGCCTGCTCGTGGTCAATTAGAGGATGATTCTACTGTGTGGACATCCCAAGAGCTTGATCATGTGCTGGCCGGAATTTTGCAAAGCCAACTGCCCAAGACGGATCTGGTAATTACAGAAAAGTCCCATATGCCCCTCACATCGATTATAGGTGAGATTCCTCGTGGGGCTGCCGAAGTATTGTTGCATCGCGAGGGCAGTGTTGCTGTTGTCAAGGTAGAGGGAGATGCACTGAAAAAAGTATTTAAAATGATCAGCAAGGGTCAATTTGCTAACCTTTTGGTATGGGGTGCGAATGTGGGGGATCCCACCATTCAGAAAGCCGCTTTGTATAAAAACCAAACCTACCATGTCGCCATGACCCAAAAAACCTTTTTACAAATTCGTCACTTTTTGCAGCAAGAGAGGTTGCTAGGCACGAGTGATCTGCAAGCGGAGCGGGTTGGTGATTTTGCAGCTGGGACCAAAGGAAATTTAAAAACTTTGGGTAAGGTAAAGCTAAAAAATGTCAAAGCTCCTATTGCCTTGCGCGAAGGCAGCGATGTACTGTTGACATCGCCGCGTGTTGAGCGGCTTATGGCAGTCGGCTTGGGGAAAGGCCTGTCGGTGCAAAGCACCCAAGATCTGTTGCAAAGCGCAGATGGCAAGCCACGCCACGCCATGGTGCTACATATTACAGATTTAGATGTGGGTGGTTCTGTAAGAACAAATTCTCTGGGAGCAGCAAAAACATGGCGGGACGATGGATCGGGACAATACGGTGCAATCAACGATGGCTTTAAGCAGGGATTTGAACTGCATTTGTTGGTGAACTCTGGTTTGCGTTTGGGTTATGAAGGACCTGCTATTGAGACAGCCGTTGCAGGAAAGTTTAAGTTTTTTCATGTCTCTCGTACGGAAGAACCCATTGATGACTCCTTGGTGGCTCACTATGAAATTCGTGTGCCCATCGAACGGATGATCGAAAACCCTAAAACTTGGACATTTTCTCCTCTCTTTTTTGCGGAATATGAAACGTCGGTTTTCCCTAACAAAGCGCTGAAGTTCCTGACGGATGAAGAGGAGGGTTCTGAAAATTGGAACAAATGGGTACAAAATAGGAAAAACACGCACAAAATGCGTTTCTTTTTGGGAGCAGCCGTGCATCCGCTAGACGATGACGGTTACAGTAACATGTTTCGGATAGGTCCTGTTGCTAGGCTTGCTATTAGCCAACTTCCAAATCATAAAGACGCTTGGAATCCGGGCATTGAGGCTACTTTTGAAGACAGCTGGACATGGCACCCCGTCAAGCTCAAGCTAGAAACCACTTTAACCGGATTTATTCCCTTTGAAAATCCGTCTAACATGGCAAAGGATAAAGAGGCTTTGGAGTGGGTGCTGAAAGGAAAACTGCTGTTTGCTTTGATTGGTAATCTTAGCATAGGCATTTTGGGTGACTCCATTACAGGTTTCACCATGAAAGAACCCGATAAGTGGGGCGCAGTGCTGCGAGGCGGGCTGGCTCTGTCTTACAACCATCGCTTCAAGTGGGATGTCTAGGAGGTAAACATGAGACGAACAGGCTTTTTGAAGGATGTTGTTCAATTTGTTCGGATGCCTTGGGATTGGGGCCAGTTGGATGTTTTTCACCAACTTGAGCCTCTCCATCTCAAGCTAGAAAAACTCAAAAGGCTTGAAAGGCGCAAACGGCTGCAAAGGTTGAAACAAAAACACGGTAAGTCCGTTCATCATTGAAAGCCTCGTGCGATTGCCCACGGATCGAACCATTCCACTGCTTGCAATCTCTTTTTGTTTGGCAGGCGGTGGTATTTTATGGCGTTTGCCAACATCGGGAAGTGAACCTGTCATCTGCCCATCTCCTGCAACGATTTCAAACCTACAGCTGACGTGTGATGGAGAAGGGCAGCCTGCTGGTGCGCGCGGGCTGTTGGTCGGTCATCCACTCAATGTGAACACGGCTTCGGCGCGCGATTTAGCACACATGCCCCATGTGTCCAAAACATTGGCAAAACGTTTGGTAAAACACCGCGAACAACATGGTCACTTTCACCATTTTCATCAGCTACAAGCTGTGAAAGGCATTGGCCAGGCGACTCTCAAGAAGCTGGCACCTTTTCTGGCGGTGCGACCTCTTTAATCCAAGCTAACAAAACAGCAAAAGCGGTTTTCAAAATACTGGCTACGGGAACAGCTAACAAGGCGCCTACGAGTCCGTAAAAGTGTTCTCCCACAAGCAACGCTAAAATGACCAACACAGGATGGATTTTGGCCGCATGTCCCATGATTTTGGGATTGAGAAAATTGGCCTCTACGGCATGAATCACAATAATCCATGCGACAGCCAGCACGCATAAAAACAGAGACTGGGTTAAAGCCACCAATGCGATGGGAATGGTGCTGATGATGCTGCCAAAAATAGGGACCAAGCTCAACAGACCTGCCAGGGTGGCAAGTACCAGCGCAAAGGGCACACCTAAAAGCAACAAACCGATCAATGTGAGCACACCGTTGACCAAGCAAATTGTAAGTTGTCCTCGAACAACCCCAGACAGTCCTCGGTCTAACTTATCCAAAAAAACATCAAAACGTTCTTTGTCTTGTGCAGGCGCAAGATCCAGTAAAAAACATCGGATGCGATTGAGGTCTGCCAACAGAAATCCTGCAATCACCAACACAAGAAAACTTTTCAAAATAAATTCAGCCACTTGGGCAATGAGATGCTGCACCCAAGCGACCAAAAAGGCTGCTTCTTGACGAATGGATCCCAGAACATGATGCAACCCATTTTTGGCAACCTGTACCAAATCGATAAAAAACAGAGGGGTTTGCTCAGAAGAGGATTCGGCAGGTGTTTGGAAGGTTTCCGTGGTGAGCTGGATGGGTAAACCGCGTCGTTGTAAAAAATCTTGCGTGTCTTGCACCCACTGTGCAATACGCGTTTCATCGAGCGTTTGAATGATGTGGGTTGCGTTGCGTGCCAAATCTAACACTTCACGGTAGAATCGAGGTAAAAAGAAGGCAGATAGCACAAACAAAATGGCTGCAATGAACAGATACACGCATGTAAT
>JBCCES010000075.1:0-6513 GCA_039030115.1 Myxococcota bacterium | reverse complement strand
TTTCATTCCATCTGTACTTCTGATACAAGCTGGCAGAAGTTTCTTTGAATTTTAGGAAAGCAAAAGTATCCTCAACTTTGAAATCGTCCAACACTTGGGTGATCAGATCACTCACAAGCTCCGTGTTGTTGTCTTGGTTTGTTTGAACAGAAGGCTGTTGCTGTTCCATGCAAGGCAGCAGTTGGCTTGGCTGCTGCCACCAACTAGAAGCAGTGCAGCCAGTTGTTGCCTTCAATGGACCAACACCACTAGATCACAGGCATTTTGCGCGTTGGCAAAGAGGATATTTTTTCCGATCTGAACAACCTGGGAGTGTACGGGGTGATGGACGATCGGTTTTCGCAGTTTTTTGGATTTACAACGCCCGAAGTGCAGCAGTTGCTGCAACAACGTAAACTACAACACGCATTTCCATCTGTCTCGCAATGGTATAACGGCTACCTGTTTGGGGAGGATCGTCGTGTGACAGTGTACAACCCCTGGTCAGTAGTGAGTTATGCGGTAAACCCCACCCAACAGCCCAAGGAGTACTGGATTAACACAGGCAGCACAGGGCTCATTGAACATCTTGTAGACAAAAGCAACACATGGGAGAAACAAGCCATTGAAACCTTGTTGCTGGGGCAAACCATTGAACGAGACGTGGCCGATAATTTGCCGTTGCGGGAGCTGCAAAAGTTTGGGGAAGCGCTGTGGAGCATTGTGCTGACCAGCGGCTATGTGACTGCTGTAGACACCATACAAGGGGTGATTGGTAAACAGGCTACACTACGCGTGCCCAATCAAGAGGTACATATTGCTTTTCAGCGCATGGTCAAGAGCTGGTTTAAAAATATTGGTAACAACTCTCTGCCTGAAATGTTGCAGGCCTTGCTTCAAGGCAACGTAAAAACGTTTGCCGAAAAGCTCAACTTGCTGTTGTCATGCAACCTCAGTTTTTATGATCGCACCGATCCTGAATGCAGCTATCATATGTTCATTCTAGGTCTACTATCACACCTAAGCGGCAACTATAAAGTGCGCTCCAATCGCGAAACGGGAAAAGGACGGGCTGATCTACTCCTCATTCCCCTTGTGCAAGATCCGCGCTTGCCGGGTATTGTGATGGAATTTAAAACGATCGACAGCAGTGAAGAAAAAGCACTGTACAACACAGCACAAAACGCTCTGAAACAGATTGAGCAAAAAGAGTACGATGCTGAATTTCATGACCACCCCCCGCCGCGCATTCTCAAGCTGGGGATCGGTTTTTGTCACAAAAAAGCAGCTGTCGCATCCAATACGTCATAAAAAACAACCCGACTCGCCAAAACAGCTGCCCTGTGCATAGACAGCCGTGCTGTTGCGTGTCATTCTAAAGCAATCTAAAAAAGAGCGGCAGGAGAGACACGTGCAAGAGCTAGACAAAGTGATGAAGGCGATGCAATCGGCGCTGGATTTGCAGAAAAAGGCACAGCAAGAGCTGAAAGACAAAAAGGTAGAGGGTGTAGCTGGCGGGGGCATGGTCCGTGTGGTAATGGATGGTAGCTTACAAGCGTGCAAAGTGTCTGTAGAACCCGCTTTACTTGAGAAAAAAGATGCACAACTCCTGTCAGACATGGTGTGTTGTGCAGTCAACGATGCCATTGCCCAAGCACGAGAAATTGGGGCATCTGCAGTCAACAAACACCTTATGTCCAGCGACTTGCTGTCAAAGCTGACAGAAAAATAGACGACACAACGTCTACTGGCAAACTGAATGGTACACTCACGTTGAATCATGCTGTTAGAAGAACCCATTCGTCGCCTGCTGGATCAATTTTGCAAACTGCCTGGTGTGGGCGAGCGCACTGCTCTTCGCCTGGTGCTACACCTGTTTAATGACTCTCGAGAATCCATTGAAGAGTTTGCCGCCTGTTTGCAAGAGGTTGCTCACTGTGTGCGAGAGTGCCAAACTTGTTGCAGCCTGACAGTGCAAGAATCCCAGTGCAAAATTTGCAACTCACCCAGCAGAGAACAGACAACCATTTGCGTGGTTGCCAATGTGCAAGATCTGATGGCCATTGAGTCAACCGGTGAATTTCGCGGTTTGTACCATGTGCTGCACGGCAACCTCTCACCCATGGATGGTATTGGGCCACAGCAACTGCGCATCCAGCCTTTATTGCAACGCCTCACAAAAGACCCACCGGCGAAAGAGGTGATTTTGGCAACGCCTTCCAATGTAGAAGGAGAAGCAACGGCTTTGTATCTCATTCAGCAACTGCAGCCCTACGACATTCGGGTGACACGTATTGCTTCAGGCGTGCCTGTCGGGGGCGAACTTCAATTTGCCGATCGATTGACCCTTTCGCGATCGTTGGCTAGCCGACAAACAACAGCCCCTGCCCTATGTAGCAAATAAAGCGTTGCAATCGGCCATGGCCTGTTTCATCGCATCGGCACTGGGCAAATCCGTGTCAGTATGCAACCGCTGCAACGCGCGATCAATACAGTGAGCATCGGCATTGCCGTGGGTAATGTAAACACTGCCTCGCAATCCTAACAAAGGAGCAGCCCCAAACTCCCGGGGATCAATGCGTTTTTTGAGCTGCTGAAAGACAGGCGCCGACAAAGCCGCACCCAGCTTTCCTCGTATTCCTGCCTGTTTGTAAGTGTCGCGAATCAATTGGACCAAAAACCGGGCACATCCTTCGGCGCACTTCAAGACCACATTGCCCACAAACCCATCACATACCACCACATCGACAGCCTCTGAAAAGAGATCGTGCCCTTCACAATGCCCGACAACATTGACGTGGCCCTGATCTAGCCATTGCAAAGTCTGCTGCGTGACGGCATTGCCTTTGGAAGCCTCTTCGCCATTGGCTAACACTCCAATGCGAGGACGTTTGATGCCAGCTGTTTGCTGCATATACAGTTGGCCCATGTAGGCAAACTGCACCAAGTGACGGGCGGTACACTCTGTATTGGCACCGGCATCCAACAGCAACGTTTGCCCTACTCGGCGGGGCAAAGGTGTTGCAATACAGGGCCGCAGCACCCCCCTCACCCGACCTAAAAGAATCATGGCAAACGCCATCACGGCACCGGAATTTCCCGCACTCAGAGCTGCACAAGCTTGCCCCGATTTCACCAACTGGCAAGCAATGGCCATGGAGGAGTCTTGCTTGTTGCGCAACGCCCAACTGGGTTCATCTTGCATGTCAACCACCTCAGAGGCATGGCTGATCGTCAAAAGGCCCCGACGCACAAGATCTTCACCGTCACACGCTCGCAAACAATTTTGCAGTCTCTTTTCATCTCCCACTAAAACAACGGGAACGTTTGCATCGTGAGCTGCACGCACGGCGCCCGCTACAATCACTCGCACTGGCACATCTGCCCCCATGGCATCTAAAGCAATCGGCAAACGCTGCATGGATATACTGCTTACGAGGCCTTACGACTCATGCAGGCCACGTGCCGCGAATTGTAGCGACCACATGTTGAACAAATATGATGAGAGAATCGCAGAGAACCACACGCATCGCAAGGAATACAATTTTCCATTTCACACTGCATATTTGCTGCTCGTCTCATGCGAGACTTGCTGGCAGATTTTCTTCGCTTTGGAACAGGCATCATCAATCTCCTGGTACACATGCATCATACATGTCTTGGACCTGCTTGCCAAGTTCCCCGTGTTCAGGCATGCTGCAAGTGTGTCTCAATACAAAAAAATGGTATGAACAAGGACCTATTCCAGGGCAATTTTGAGGACTTTGAGTTACCCACACCGCTACAAGAGGCCCTTGGTCAAATGGGTTATGAAAAACCGACACGTGTACAAAGCGAAACGTTTCAACCCATTTCTCAAGGAAAAGACGTCATTGTACAAAGCCATACAGGATCGGGAAAAACCCTGGCCTTTCTTTTGCCACTTGTCACCAAAGTCGATGCAAAGGCACACACGCCAAGCATCCTTGTTCTCACCCCTACTCGAGAGCTCACACAGCAAGTTTACAAACAGCTGCAACAGCTGGGGCAAGCAACGCAAGTGAAGAGCCTAGCTGTTTATGGGGGGACCTCCCTCCAACAGCAAATCCAAGCTCTTCAAGAAGGTGTTCATGTTGTCATTGCCACGCCAGGTCGCTGTAAAGACTTGCTACAGCGCGGTGAACTTTCTCCCGATGCAATTCGCCATTGTGTATTAGACGAAGCAGACGAAATGTTGTCTCGGGGATTTTGGGAAGATGTGACCGAAATTTTGGACCGCTTACCAACCCCACGCCAAACCCTTTTGTTCTCCGCGACTCTGCCCGGAGAAATTCAGCAAGTTTGCCAACACCTCATGCAAGACCCGCTGCACGTTGATTTAACCCAACAGCAAAGCTCTACCACTTGCATTGATCACATCCTGTACGTCGAAAATTCCTCCTGGCCCAAACCTCGCAATTTGCTCTACATTTTAGAGATAGAAAAAGCAAAACAGAGCATTATTTTTTGCAACCGACGCAGCGATACAGGGCTTATTGAACGTTACCTGCGTAATTTTGGTTATACCGTTCGGGCTCTGAATGGCGACATGCCACAGAGTGTGCGTGAAAATGCTCTGCAAGAAATTCGCGATGGAAATCTTGATTTTCTCGTGGCAACAGACATTGCTGCACGGGGAATTGACATTAGCGACCTGTCCCACGTTTTTAACTACGGCTTGCCCGAAAGTGAAGAAGCATATGTCCACCGCACAGGGCGAACGGGGCGCATGGGCAAGCAAGGGGTGGCCATTAGCCTTGCACATCCGCGTAATCTCGCCTACGTAGATCGTTTGAAAACCCGATACGAACTGACATTTTCTCAACGAGAATTTCCCGACGAACAAAACATTCTTCACTTGCAAGCACAACGCCTCTTAGCACATGTGATGCATCGAGCAAAAAATGTGGAATTTGGCCAATACCAAGCATTAGCACAATCCATGCTAAAACAAGAACAAGCGGTGAACGCCTTTGCCTTCTTGTTACGATCCCATTTTGTTACACCATCTGCCTCTTCTCATGCTGCTGCACATCAAACCTCCTCAGCGCAAAAGCCAGTTCGTACTAAAAGCAGCACCCATTCTCGCGAACGTCAAGATGCTGATGAAGCTCAAGCCACTGCAACACGCCATGCAAAAAAACGGGACTCCCGCCAAGGTTCGCGGGAAACCCCACATGATAAGTGTGATAAACCTGGCGAGGTAAGAGATCGTCAACTCATTTCGTCTAACCGAACAAGTTCTCAACCAAACAAAAAAACCCGTCCTCTTCGTTCAGCCAAACCCGTACGGCTTTATGTCAACCTAGGAAAAGCAGATGGATTTGCAGATCTCGTTTCGCTTGCCTATTACCTCAGTCAAGAATCCAATGTAGACCTCGGTTGCTTTACAGGTGTGGGGAATGTACGCGACACAAGCTCTCATGTAGAAGTTGACCCTCAAGAAGCCGAGCAAGTGCTCAGTGCTCTTAAAGACAGCTCCTACAAAGACAAAAAGCTGGTGTGCGAACGAGCTCGCGGCCCTGGTCGATTTACAACTCGACGCTAGATTCTTTATCTAAAAAGCCAGCAGATGACCAGAACAGGCGACGTGAACAAATCATTTGAAAACCGTAACGTTATACTTTACGCTTTAAGATATGGATTGGAATCAACTCACACACAAAAAGCGGATGCTTGACGGCTACGCCCTGTCCGACGAACAAATGAGATGCCGTTATTAAAAATCGGCGAACTCGCTCAGCAGGTGGGAGAACCCAATTCCACCATTCGCTATTGGACAAAAGAGGGCCTGCTGCAGGTGGCCAAATTCACCCCATCGGGCTATCACCTATACCATTCAGGCATGATCCAGCGCTGCAAACGCATCCAAGCGCTGCAAAAAAAGCGCCACACCTTGGCTGAGATCAAGCGGCAACTGAATTCTCGTCTCAAAGTCCCCACACGGCGATCTCTTTACCACTAGAGGACTTCTCCTGCTTCACCCAAATGCGTTCGTCCCAACTCTTGCCCTCGCGGCGATCAAATATCAGCAAATGGCCTTCGGAGGTGTGAAAGCGATCCATGTAGCGTGCGGTCTGCTCCAAGCCCTTGCCAATGACAGTATCAGCGCCGTCGTTACGGTGGATAAGCTTGAGTTCGAGGACAATGATTTGTTTAGCCTGCGCACGCTGCAAAGTAACATCTTTGTCCCCCAACGGCCAGGTCACAATCAGATCCGTTCGCCCTGATCCAACTGCTTGCTCACGCTGAATGCTGCCTCGGCTATTGACTGTGCGCTGTAAAAACGCCTGCAATAGCAGTTGCGGGCCCGCCTCTTTATATTGAAATTGATCCAGCCAGCTGTCGGAATGCTCGCGAAAAAAGCGTTGAAAAGCTTTTAGGAGTTCGTTCATATCCAGCGGTTGGCCAATGTGTGCTAAGCGAGGGGTTGTGTTGGCTAAACGTTGCTGCCAATCGTCCATTAAAAACCGAGGAATCACCTCTTTGTAAATGGGATTGGATATTTGTGCTGCC
>JBCCES010000074.1:0-6541 GCA_039030115.1 Myxococcota bacterium | reverse complement strand
CGCGTGCCTGTTCTAAGGGCAACCGATCGACGGGTGCGCCGTGACCATGGGTTTCGGCGATCACCGACAGCATGCCGCGCATCCCAATCCACGCATCGTGCCAGTTTTCCGCCTTGATGTCTTTAAACGTGAGAAACAAAACCGGCCGCTTGCCCCGCTCTTGCTGGTAATGCTCTCCTGCTTGGCTAATGGCCAAACCGGCAAAGAGATCCCTGCCTTGTTGCTCCCCTGCAGGCCAATGCAAAAAGCAACGCAGCATGTTGAGGTTTATGGTTTTGCCAAAGCGCCGTGGGCGGGTGATGAGAATCACATCGTCGCCCGCATCTATCACCTCTTTAATAAAGAGACTCTTGTCTACAAACACACATCCATTTTCGCGCAATTTGGTGAAGTCTGACACACCCCGAGGAGCGGGGCCGTGGGGGTTGATAATGGGAGAGACAATCTCCCTGCGCTGTGGGGCGTTGCTCATGTCTTACAGCATAGCATGCAATGGCTAGCTCAATGTGAAAAATGATACATGGAATGGAATGACAGCTCCTGCTGTTCAAATTTTTCGCCGCCACACAGCCACGTTGACACACAAAGAGACCGCCAACACATGCAACAGCAAAGAGGTACCACCGTAGCTCAAAAAAGGCAAAGCCGCGCCCACAACGGGCAACAGACCCAACACCATACCGACATTGACCACCACGTGCCAAAACACCAAGCAAGCTGTACCAAACGCCAACAACTGCCCAAAACGATCTGTAGCCCGTTGCGAAATGTGCAGCATCTGGCCAACCAACACAGCAAACAATCCCAATACCAATAAAGAGCCAAACAACCCCCACTCTTCGGCCCACAAAGCAAATACAAAGTCCGTGCGACTTTCAGGCAAAAACGACAACTGGGTTTGAGTACCCTCGCCAAACCCTTTGCCCATCCATTTGCCCGAACCGATTGCAATCAAAGACTGGGCAGCATGATAACCACTGCCACGCAGATCACTTTTGGGTTGTAACAAACTATAAACGCGCTGTTTTTGGTAGTCTTGCAGCAAACCATACCAAGCACCAACTGCACACCCTACAAACAAAAAACAGGCTAGCAATAGGGAGCGGGCACGCACGCCACAAAACAGGATCATGCAGGCAAGTGGAGCCAATAACAGCAATGTGGTTCCTAAATCAGGTTGCATGAAAACCAATGCTGCAGGTGCCGCTACGACATCCACGATGCTCACTTGCTGATGCCATCTCCAACCGCGTTGCAACACAAAGCGGATACACCCTACCAACCAAAACCCCAAAACAGAGTGCAGCAACACACAAGCAGCAACAGCAAGCCGGCTGGAAAACAGCACATCACGAACCAAGCTATATTTCATCACAACGAAACAAAAAGCTGCTACAACGCACGCCACAGGACGCCACAAAGCCCACATGCGCACGAGTCGGCGCAACGTATAGCCTTTATAAGGCCAGTCCCTTGCACAAAAAGAGGCCAGAGCCAACAGCACAGATAGCTTGGCCAGTTCAGAAGGTTGCAATCGTGTGACTTTCAGATCGACCCATCTTTGTGCTCCCTTGACCGTCACTCCCACAACCAAAACAGCCATGAGCAAAACCAAGCTCAACACATAAAGAGGCCAAGCCAACTGACGCAACCTGTTTGTAGGAATCAAAACCGCTACACCACCGATGCAGCAAGCCACAACACAACGCACAAAATGCACCCAGTGCAGGGGCGTTGCCCCCAAACGCGCTGCCGAAGCCAAATTGAGGATGGCAAGACCCATCAAAGCCAAGCAGACGGCAATCACACCCGTGGGCAAACGCAAGCGCAGTGTCTGTGTATCAACCAGCATCTTGCTCCTCTCGCCCTTGTGACCAAGCACGAATGACATCACAACCAATAGGTGCGGCTGCTTTAGAACCCCATCCGCCATGCTCCACCAACACCACCACAACAATTTCTGGGCGATGGCTAGGTGCAAAACCCACAAACCAGGCATGGTCGCGCTGCAGGTAAGGGACCTCCTCAACAGTGGCAGGTCTTTTGGAACCCAAACGCACCACCTGACCTGTCCCTGTTTTGGAGCCAATGGATAACGTGGACTTTCGCAACCATTGAGCCAACTGCGGCCAATCGCTGTTCCAACGCAATCCATAGGCTGTTCCACCACGTTGTAACACCGCAGAGAGAGCTTGACGGACAACAGTCAAATCTTCTGGTTTGGCATCAATGTAAGCAACTGCTTGGGGAGCATACTCTTTTTGCGTAAGCCCCGCTTGAGAAACTGTTCGTACAATTTGTGGCCGGTAAACAATGCCTCCATTGGCCAAAGCAGCATAAGCCACTGCTAACTGCAAGGCTGTGACTGTCACATCACCTTGGCCAATGGCACTATTAACGGCAAACCCAGGAGCGCAATATCCTTTACGACGGCGATAGTAGTCACAAGTCGGAATAAAACCTGCCACTTCTCCAGGCAAGTCAATACCAACAAGACTACCAAAGCCCAATTGCCGAGCCCCTTTCGCTAATTTATCTGTTCCTAACTCCCGGCCCAATTGGTAAAAGTAGACATCGCAAGAGGAGCGCAAGGCGGTGTACAAGTCCACCCAACCATGGCCATAGCGTCTGACACAACGCCAGTTGGTACGAGCAATCCGAAATTCTCCCCCGCACCAATGTGTTGAACGGGGAGTCACAACAGACTCACCCAACGCAGCCAAAGCAACAACTGGTTTAAAGACACTTGCAGGAGGATAGTGAGACTGAATGCTGCGATTAATCCACGGTTTGAAAGGATCTGCCGCAAGCTTTTGTAAAACAGCTCCATTGTTGCGGCTCACCACATGGTTGGAGTTGTAACCAGGAAAGCTTGCTAGCGCCAACACATAACCTGTGTTTGGGTCTAGTGCAACCACAGCACCTGCTTTGCCTACAAATGTCTCTTGCACATGGCGCTGCAAAGCAGCATCTATAGAGAGTCTGATATCCAACCCAGCAACCGGAGATTTCACGACACGAGCATCTCCCAACAATGCCTTCTGACGGCTCTCTTCTAAGCGTCTCCCACGTGCATCTACAACAATGCGTCGAATACCATCTTCGCCCCGCAACACACGTTCATAGCTTTTTTCAATGCCTTGCCGACCCACTTTATGCCCAACAAAATAACCACCCGCACTCTCTCTGACCTCCTGTAGAGAGACTTCGTTGACAAAACCCAACACATGGGAAGCTAAATCGCCATGAATGTAGCGCCGTTTATGCGCATTGACCACAGAAACACCTGCCAATGTACCCAACGAAATAGCAGACTGAATGCGCGCTTGTGCCTCAAAACCCACATCGGCAAGCAGCAAACTGGGTTTGAAACGGGCAAATTCACCCGCCCGGCGTTTTGCAGAGCGCACCAAGTTGTCTAGCTGCTGTTGCGACAGTTCCAAAAAACTCTGCAGCTGCGTCCACACAGCCTGTTGGTTAGGGAACTGCAGCGGATACACATACAGTTCACCCCCCCGCACCAACACACCCCGAATTCCCTGAGATAAAATGCGATCTTGTAACGTGTTGCACACAGCAAAACTCAATCCTTTTGCCAAAATCACAGGTTCATGAGAACCCTCTTGTGCAGCATCTTGAATGCGTTGGTAAGCCTCTTGCAACCGCTGCTTAGGCCACCGGAGCGGAGCCAACAGCTTTTTGAGAACAGGCAGCCCCTTGGGAAGCAAAGCAAAGGTCATGTATACGTCGTAAGAGGGGCGATTATCTACCAATAATTGATCCTTTGCATCAAATATATGCCCTCGACTATGGGGGATGCGCTGCTCCTGAATAAAATTGCTTTCACTGCGCTGACGATAATAAGACCCCCACACCACCTGTAAGGCAAAAAAACGCAACGCAAGGGCCATAAAAATCAAAGCCACAACCCCGTATGCCACGTTGTAAGAGCGCGCTGTATTCACAAAAGCCTTTGATTGTTAAACTGCTTCATATCTGCTACAAGCGAAGATAACATACTCCATGGGGCAGGGGCCTGTGTGCGAATAAAACAACAAAAAAATTTATAAAAATTGGAATTTATTATATACTCCATTTGTTATATTAGAGGAGGTGGCCTCTATTTTGTTGGCGCACACAGACAACTATGGTAAAATGGGCTGCAAAAACAGAGGGCTAAAACGAAACATAAACTACCTGCTCTTTTTTACACGGTTTGTGCGATGTGGGGTTGTAGCAATGAGCAACCATTGGATTCTGATGCTTTTACACACGAGGTTGCTCAAAATATTCAAGAAGAATTGCAACGCTCCATTGTCAGGAATCCGGTGCAGGCTTCTACCATTCTTAAAAATTTTTCAGAAGAGGCACTTCAAAAAGAGATGGACTCCGTACAATCCAACAAAGCTCAAAACGTTAAGAGAGCGTTAACAACGGTGATGAAAAATCTGCAATGCATGTCACAGCTGTTTCCTGAGCTGGACGCACTGCTTGACTTTACATCTTCGGAGTTTAAACAACAGATCAAGGAAGAGCTCCAAAAATACAAAACCTGCTCTCCCCGTGAAATCTCCTTGCTGCTGACATCGGTGACAAAAGGCAATGCTGTGGTGTGCAATGTACAAAACAGAAAGCATATCTATCAACTCAGCCCATTCATGGCAAAACTGTTCATCAAACAGATAGAGGCCCTACCAAAACCGCTGTGCCCTGCCATGGAACAGTCCCTCAAAGGCTTGCGCCAAGCGCAACAAGACTGTTGCAATTGGTGGCATGAAGATGGTTCGCTAGATGATTGGCCCGGCAAAACGCCCCTACCTGAATCGGAAAAAGAAGAGATACGCAACATGTTTCAAGAGTACTGCAGGACGTATTAGCACCCTGCCTGCTGCACCACTTTGCTGGCAGCTTCTCAGCTCTACACAATTTGCTTTTTTTTCGGCTCAAAGTCCCCACACGGTGATGGCTTGACCGTTGCGTGCGGTTTCGTGCTTGACCCAAATGCGTTCGTCCCAGCTTCTGCCTGCGCGGCGATCAAACAGGAGCAGATGGCCAGCGGATGTCCCACAATCTTGCATGTACTGGGCCGTTTGTTCTAGGCTCGCTGCCAGCACCGTGTCCAAAGATGCGTGGCCATGCACCAACTTGAGCTCTAACACCACCTCTTGCCAACTCTGAATGATCCCTGGTAGGGGGAGCTGTTCGGGCAAAGCGTGCTCACCAGATGTTGTGATGGGCCAGCGGATGAGCAGGTCTGTGCGACCGCGGCCAAGGGCATATTCACGGTGAATGATCCCTCCCCCATTGACAACCCGCTGCAAAAAAGCCTGCAAAATCAGATGCGGGCCTGCCTCTTTGTACTGGAACTGGTCGAGCCAGCTGTCGGAGTTTTGCCGAAAAAACTGTTGAAACTCTGTCAAGAGCCAGTCCATACGCAACTGGCCGGTCCTGTCTATGTAGACAGGGCGTTGGGGAGTCAGGGCAGTCTGAAACTTCCAAGACAGGGCTCTGGGGATCACCTCTTGGTAAATGGGATTGGCAATGGAGAGTGCGCCGTTAGAGGCTTGCTTGAGCAGCCCGAGATCAACACCATACTCCACATCTTGGCCCGACATGGGCCGGTTAATGCCCAACAAAATCGGTTCTACGACGCGATACACACGTGGCTCTCTGAGCTTGTCGAGCAACTGGTCAATGTGCGTTTCACGCCGCTTGATAAGTGCCTCTTTGGCCTGCTGCATGTCGTGGATGCCAATGGTTTTGCTCGAATCCACACATCCCTCAATGCCAAAGCAAGCCTCATAGGCCAGGGCATTGACCAGCCAGGGCTGACCTTGGGTCCACGCAAATACCTGCTCAACAACGCCTGGCTCAAACATCTGACCCGTGTCGTTTGTGTGCTGTCGATACAGCGTGCCAATGTCTTGTTGGCTAAAGTCTCCCAAACGCAACGAGTTGGAATTAATGTTAAATGGGCTGGGCCCCCCACTGCTTTTACTTTTGTCTAACTGAATCTTGTAGTCACGCAGATCACGCATACCACATAACACGACCGTGTTGGGAAAGGGAATGTCTGTGCGCTCACCATAGCCGTTACGCAGCTGCTGTAACACAGAAACCAAGGCGACATCTGCCAACGAATCGATTTCGTCTATCAATAAAATAACAGGCTTTTCCATGCGTTGACACCATTGTTGCAGTGTTCCCATGAGAACTCCTTCGGCAAGTTCCTGCTCAAATACCGACGGCCAGTTGTCCCGCACCCAAGAATCCCTCAGAGTCACTTGCACCTTGCGCCCCAGCTCCGCCATCACTGCTCGCAACCCACGGTCAATATCCGCGCCAGCTGTGCGCGCTCGCTCAACAGACATGTGCACGCAAGCGTACCCCCCTTTTTGATTGAGATAATCAGCCAGTGCCCGCAAACATGTCGTCTTCCCTGTTTGCCTGGGTGCATGCAGCAAAAAGTACTTACGTTGCGCAATCAGAGCCAACACCTGCTTGAGATTCCAGCGATGCAGCGGATCCAAAACGTAGTGAT
>JBCCES010000073.1:0-6607 GCA_039030115.1 Myxococcota bacterium | reverse complement strand
TGTCTTCTAGACAGCAAACAATCCATATATCTAGTCGCTGCAGACAATACATGTGTCCGAGCCTCCAACCAACTGTGGCCGCCGCCATCAACCTATGGCGGCTGCCGCCACCCTGTGGCCGCCACCGCCACTATAGCCGCCACTATAGTATGGCCTTAGCCGCCACCCTTTACAAAGTCCAGGCTTACAGTATCAAGTCCCGGCCTGCAGCCAACAATATATTACTTTACTGCTGGCTGTGGTATACCTTGAGTCCTCCTCCTGTCTGCCGCTAGGCAGAGCGTCCTTACGAATCCGTAGACAATGCACTCGCACAATCAACCGTAGCCCTGAACTCGACCGCAACTTTTTGCGCAGTCCTAAACCCCACCGCCCAGCCACCAGTGCCGCAGGAATATGGTAGTACCCCCTAAGTTGACAACGATACGTACTTGTCCGCCAATCCCCATCCGCAGGCATCTGGTGACTCCCCAACCCATTGCTCGCTTTTTGTACTCACGATGTGCCGGCAGCTAAACAACGCCTCAACACGTCCTCCAGACCGATGTCTCGATACCACCCTGCTCCAAGCTATTACCCTCCTGGTGATTGGGGGAAGCTTATTAGGGCTGTTGTTTTACAAGCTTTCGGGTGGCACAAGCAGCTTATTTGAAGCAGTGGCAAGTGTTCCAATCGAATTGTTGATCGTGTCACCTTTGCTGATTGCAGGCATTGCGTTGTTGCCGCGCCGAGATGAAATGCTATTGCGTAGCCAAGGGGTTGTGCTGTGCATTCAGCAGTCCACAAATGCACACGAAGCTAAAAGACCACTGATTGCTTGCCGCGATCGATCAGCAGATCTGGAAAGAGAGATCGACACGTTGCTGGAAACGCTTAAACAACTCAAAAAAACGCCACAGCAAGAACAAACTCAAAAAGAAGAAATTCAAGTACATCAATTGGGTGATCGGTTGCAGGAGCTTGGCCAAGCACTCAAGCAACAAGCTGCCAAGATCACAAAGGATAGTCAAAAGGGTGTGGACTTCTTGAATCAGGTCATTGCTAATACCCAAGACCCCCTGTACTACACGCCCAAATGCGAAGTGGTCTCGATGAGCGACTGCGTGGATCTGGCCATGCGCATGGCCAATTTTCAAGACCTTTCTCGGATTCATGTAGACACAAAAGAGAACTTTCAGGTGGTGGGCAACTTGGGACTGCTGGCTAGCGTGCTTGTCAACGCGATAGAAAATGCAGAAAAAAATAGTGACTCTACCGATCGCATTGCCATTCGCCTGCACACAATGCAGCACCGCAACCAGGTCAGCATCTACAACACCAGTACAACCACGATAGAAAAAAACATCTTGCATCTGTCTGGCTTAGGTTTTACACAAACCCCCGGCGGCACAGGCACGGGTCTGGCTTTTAGTAAGTGGGCCGTGGAGCAGATGGACGGACGCATGCGGGCGTGGTCGACTCCAAGCAGGTCTACATGCTTCGAGTACGACTTCCCCAAGGTCACGCCCGAAAGCCGGCAAGAGGCAGAGCGTTTTCGCAAAAAGGTGCAAAGCCAAGGGACGCAGGCGCTGGATGAAGCACTCAAAAAACAAAAAGCTGCCCAGCAGGCAAGATGGGCGGCTAGATGAGCTCAGTCGTTGCGGGGTTCAACCCTGCCCGTGGCTGCTGTGTATCCGTTTGATGCACTTTGCGTTTTACCTGCGCACCCAAGGCAGCCAACTTTTTCTCAAAATCATTGTAACCTCTGTCTAGGTGGTTTAAAGGCGACAGGCAGGTTACTCCCTGTGCCGCCAAACCTGCTAGAACCAGCGCTGCAGAGGCACGTAAATTAGAACCCTTGACATCATCTCCTTGTAACTGAGCCTGTCCATGCACAACTGCTTTGTCACCCTGCACTTCAATGTGAGCACCCATCCGGCGCAACTGCGTTGCTAAAGGAGCCAAACGATTGTTATACAATGTTTCTTGAATTGTACTAACGCCCTCAGCAACAGCAGCACACGCCATGACAAGAGGTTGCACGTCTGTTGCAAAACCAGGATAAACCGCTGTGCATACATCTACTGGCTGAAGACGTTGCGGACCTTTGACGTGAATCATTTGATGAGCATCGTCTTGCGTTATCTCACAACCCATCTGTTGCAATACATGTGTCGTTGCTTCTAAGTGTTTTGCAGGGCAATGGGCAATACGCATATCCCCTTTCGTAATGGCTGCTGCTGCCATAAACGTGGCTGCCTCGATGCGATCGGGAATCATGTCCATATGAAAAGGTTTAAAAACAGAAGGACCCTCTATGTGAATGCTCCGTGTTCCCTCGCCACCAATTGTTGCCCCCATCTGCCGAAGACAATGGGCTAAATGCACCACCTCCGGCTCAGAGGCTGCATTGTCAATACAAGTAGGCCCATGGGCACCACAAGCAGCCATCATGAGATTCATTGTGGCACCTACGCTGGGCACTCTCAGAGAGATTTTAGCCCCTTGTAAACCCCTCGTGGGAACTCGCAACGTGATGTTGTCACCGCTTTCATCAATGCACACACCCATGGATTCAAACCCCTGTAAATGGAGATCCAATGGGCGAGAACCCAAATCACAGCCACCCGGCAACACAGTCTGGGCATGCCCACAACGCACCAAAAGAGGCCCCAATACCCACACAGACGCTCGCATTTTACGCATGTAATGTGCAGGAGTCTGGGTACTTGTCAAACAGCTCGCATCGACATGAAGCTCATTGCCACGACGTTCAACACCTGCTCCCAAGGCTTGCAAAACGTGGCTCAAGGTTTGCACGTCTGTTAATTGCGGCACTGCACACAATCTGCTTTTTCCCTGAGCTAACAAGGCAGCTGCCATTAAAGGTAAAGAGGCATTTTTGCTTCCTGAAATCTCTACCTGCCCTGTCAAAGACCTACCCCCTTCAACCATTAAACAATGCATTTCATATCCCTCACGCTGTTCATTTTACTGCAATCCAACCATTCTAATGCCTGCGACGTCTTTATGCATCATGTACCCATTGCGCTAAACGTTTTACTGTATCTTCAGGGGTGGAGGGCAACACCCCATGGCCCAAATTAAAAATGTAACCTGCACGTGAAAAGCGGGTGGCTTGCTTAAGAACATGGACGGCTTCTTGTTGTACCGTCTCCCAAGAGGCAAGCAAAACGACGGGATCCAAATTCCCTTGAAGCGCACAACCCTTTGGCAAACTCGCTCGCGCGTCGGCCATGTTCATACGCCAATCCAAACCAACCACATCGCAAGAAAGTCTAGCAAACAGATGCAGCAAAGAAGCACTGCCTGTGCTGAAATAGATCAAGGGGACATGAGGGAACCTTTTTTTTATCGTCTTGAAAATAGAGACAAGATGCGGCAATACATATTCTTGATACAATTTTGGCGACAAGCATCCTACCCAACTATCAAATAGTTGCAACACACACGCTCCTGCATGCACCTGCTGCAACAAATACTGTGTAATTTGTTCACGCAAAACATGCATGAGGTGCTGCCACAAATCGGGTCGATTCAATAAAAGGCTCTTGGTACGCAGATGCTGACGGCTGCTCTCCCCTTCAATGGCATAGCTTGCCAGTGTAAAGGGAGCTCCGCTAAATCCAATGAGAGGGATACCACCGCGGCTATCAAGCTCCGGTTTTGCCAATGCAATTGCCTGCAACGTTCCCCCAATGCTTTCTTGTACAGGCCGGCATTGTAAGTCAAGAATCTGCTGTTCGTGCTGCAAAGCGGGTGTTATCTGTGGCCCTTTGCCTTCAACAAAACGCACTTGCAATCCCACACTGTCAAGCAGGGGTAAAATATCTGCAAATACAATGGCTGCATCTAACTCAAAAGCAGTAATGGGCTGCAGCGTGACTTGGCAAGCCAATTCAGGCGTGTGAACCAGCTGCAAAAAAGCATGGCGCTGTCGTAAATCGCGGTAGCATTTCATGTAGCGCCCAGCTTGACGCATGAGCCAAATAGGCGTGCGACTGGGAACCTGTCCACGACAAGCTTGCAAAAAAGGGCTTTCTCCTTGAGCAGCAATCTGTTTTTGCACGCCGAATAGACCCTACCTTAACCCTTTTATGATGCCACCCGCTGACTCATACGCTCAATCCAACTCAGCACATCATCTAACACAACATACAAAGCAGGCAACAGCAACAAGGTAATGAGCGTTGCAAACAACACACCAAAACCCAAACTAATGGCCATGGGGATCAAAAAACGTGCTTGCATGGAGGTCTCTAAAATCATGGGCATAAGACCAAAAAATGTTGTGAGAGAGGTCAGCAAAATAGGGCGAAAACGCTGCGTACCAGCTCTTACCACAGCCCGAGCAGCACCCACACCTTGAGCACGTGCATGGTTGGCAGCATGAATAAATACCAAGGAATCGTTGACGACAACTCCAGTGAGAGCCACAATGCCCATCACGCTAATGACACTCAAATTGTATCCCATAATCAAATGGCCTAATACCGCTCCCACAATGCCAAAAGGCACAGCGGACATCACCAACAAAGGCTGCGTGTAACTTTTAAAGGGAATGGCTAGCAAGGCATAAATGACCAATTGAGCGAGTAAAAAACCCAAACCCAAGCTCTCCATGCTCTCTTTTTGATCTCGCTGCTGCCCAGCAAGACCAATGCCCAAACCAATATGCCGTTGTTTGAGTTTTGGGAAAACATGCTTTTGCAAGTGAGCCATGACCTTATCTGAAGAGGTCATACCCACCAATATGTCCGCTTTAACAGTGGCAACTTGCTGCCCCTGTTCTCGTCGAACAACAGTGCTCGCTGTACTTGTTGTTACATGAGCAACATGACTCAAGGGTACCTGCAACCCCAAGGGGGATTGTACCCACATGTTATGCAGATCATACAAAGATTGTCGCTCCTGTTCGGGCAACCGTACCATCACTTTGACCTCGTCACGGCCCCGTTGGCGCCGGATAGCTTGGGCGCCAAAGAAGGCATTGCGTACCTGCTGTCCCAACAGCATCGAGCTCATTTCCATGCGACGTCCCGCATCGGTCAGATGCACATCCAACTGCTGTTTGCCGTCAGACAGATCATCACGCACATTGGTCAGCCCAGTGTATGTCTCCAACTCCCCACGTAACGCCTGTACAGCATTGAGCAGAACCTGTTGATCCGCATGGCGTAATTTGAGCGACAAAGAGGAACTCCCTCCCGGACCCGACGTGTCGCGAAATGTGAGAGAGTACAAATTGGGAAATCCAACAATCTGTTGACGCCACATGCCGGAAAACTGCTGACTGGTAAACGGACGCTTATCGGTTGGCTGTAACCAGACCATGACATCAACAGAGTGACTCCCTGTAGCGGAGCGTCCTCCCACCTGAACACCATCATCCACCACGGAGCGGCCAATTTGCGAAAAGATCCCCTGCGCTGTCTGGAGTCCACCATTATCCGCAAGAAGCTTTTGAGCAGCCTCAATCATATGCTGCTGCAACTTTTCTGTTTGGCTTTTAGGTGTTCCAATAGGCAAAGAGGCAGCCGCCACAACAATATCGGAGTCAATGCTGGGCATAAACGTAAACTCCATACGCCCCCCAGCAATCAAACCGGCAATAATCACAACAGTAGACAAAGCAATGGCAATGGTGACAAAACGCAGATTCACCGCCTTGCGTACGACAGGCCCATATCGATTGCGCACAAAGTGCTCAAACGCCTGACTAAAACGTTGCTGCTGTGTGTTGATCCACACAAAAGCTCTACTTTCCCAAAACCGCGCTGGCTCTTCTGCTAAGTGGGCAGGTAACACAAACAGAGATTCCAACAAGGAGATAACCAACACGGTCACCACAGCCGTCGGGATAATGATAAAAAATTTACCCATGACACCTGGAATAAAAAACATGGGCATAAATGCAGTCATGGTGGTGAGAATGGCAAAGGAGATCGGCACAGCCATCTGCTGTGTGCCCCATATGGCCGCATCTAACCGTGAATCAAAGTGACGCTGGTTGGTGTGGATGTTTTCACCCACAATGACAGCATCGTCCACCACCATACCCAACGTCACAATAAAGGCAAACAGTGAGATCATGTTAATGGAGGCATCAAAAGCGGGCATCAATAAAAAAGAGCCCAAAAACGAAGCCGGAATGCCTATGGTCACCCAAAAAGCCAAGCGAGGTTGTAAAAACAGCCCCAGAATGCAAAACACCAATAACAGACCGATCCAAGCGTTTCTCAGCACTAAGTTGACACGACCCGAGTACAATTGAGAAAAATCGTTCCACAGGCTCACATCCAACCCATAAGGCAGTCGGCTACGCAAAGCATCTGCATAATCTTTAACAGCATCAGCAACGGTAATAGGGGTCTGTTTACCACGACGAAACACACGAATCATCATGGCAGGTTGGCCGTTAAACAGGGCACTTTCGCCGGTATCGGCAAAACTGTCACGAATCGTTGCTAGATCACTCAAACGAACCAAAGAACCAGATGGATTGCGAGCTACTGCAATATCGGCAAACTGCACAAGAGGCAGCGGGTCATCTGTGCGCAAATTGTAATCTTGACTGGAAGTTTGCAAATCCCCAGCAGGAATTTCT
>JBCCES010000072.1:0-6659 GCA_039030115.1 Myxococcota bacterium | reverse complement strand
GGTGCAAGCTGTTCCTCAAGACGAAGTTTGGCAGGCGTTTAGTGCGGGATCATGGAATTCGTGTGGACTCAACCCAGAAGGTCGAGTCGTCTGTTTTGGAGACGAAAGTCAAGGGCAAACAGTCGATTTACCTCCCC
Source organism: Myxococcota bacterium (assembly GCA_039030115.1). Classification (GTDB taxonomy): domain Bacteria; phylum Myxococcota; class UBA727; order UBA727; family JABDBI01; genus JBCCEX01. The sequence continues at coordinate 6,522 of JBCCES010000072.1, read as the reverse complement.
AAACTCTCTGGCCAAAAGCTTCGAGCCGTAGCCCGTGAGGGCTAGGTCTCTCCGGTGGAGAGACCGACGGTGAGAAGCGGCTCAAACTGGCTTTGAGCCGAACGTTCTACAGGGCGTGATAGTGTTAAAGGAGTATAAGTTGTGTCAATTATTCAGGTTTTAGATCCTAAAACGGCCGATCAAATTGCTGCTGGTGAGGTGATTGAAGGCCCTTGGTGCGTCGTTAAAGAGCTTGTAGAAAATGCCCTTGATGCTCAAGCAAACCACATTGACGTGCATGTGCAATCAGGTGGTATTCAACGTGTAGTTGTTACCGATGATGGTACGGGCATGTCCGAACAGGACGCACGTTTATGCACACAACGCCATGCTACCAGTAAATTGCGTGCATTATCCGATCTAGATGCATTAAGTTCCTTTGGGTTTCGTGGCGAGGCCATGGCGGCTATAGCAGCTGTTTCACGCATGCAAATCACCTCGCGCATGCAGGGGCAGTCAGCTGCTTTTTGTTTGCAGTTGGAAGCAGGACGAATCCTATCCGAGCACAAGGCAGGAGCCAGTGTGGGTACCTGTGTGCAGGTGGACGATCTGTTTTTTAATACCCCTGCGAGGCGTCAATTTCTCAAAACAACCCGTTGGGAAGCTGCTGCGATTGAACAGGTGATGCGAGACCTGGCTTTGTCTTGCCCACATGTGGCCATCTGCTTGCGCATGGAGAACAAGCAGGTGCTTCATGCTCCGGCAGTTGCTGCTGGGGCGCCTTTGGAATCGCCTGTGCGCATGGAACGTGCTGTTGCCTGTTTGGGACAGGCTGTGCGTGATGAATTGTACCCATTTTGTGCTGAAGAAGAGGGCTTGCGGCTATGTGGTTATCTGGTCTCTCCGTTGGTTACGCGACGCGATAGCAGGGGGATCAAGCTGTTTGTCAACGGACGTTGTGTTGTGAGTACCCAGCTTACTCAAGCTGTGAAAGTGGCTTATCGTACGTTGCTAGAGGTGGGCCGTTTCCCTATTTGTGCTTTAGATATCCAATTGAACCCAGCTCACGTCGATGTCAATGTCCACCCCCAGAAACGGGAGGTGCGTTTTCGGCAATCCGACCGCATCCAGCGCCGTCTCATTGGTTGGTTGGGTGATTTTTTATCCACGACGCCCTGGCTACGCAAACACTCCTGCACAACTCCTAAAGAGCTCTTTTCTCCTGCTCCACGTGGATTGCCTATCGCAAAGTCTCGTACGGTTAGACCGGTTGCTCCAGTCGCTGCACTGCAGTATCAAGCTCCTGCCGCTGTATTATTACAGCAGCCAAAAAAGGAGGAGCAGCATTTTGGTTTGGCAGGAGCTGCTGGTTTTGGTCAATTGCGGGTTGTGGGACAAGTGGCCAAAACATTTTTGGTGTTGGAAGGTCCTGACGGGATGGTTGTGTTGGATCAACATGCGGCTCATGAGCGCGTTGTATTTCAGCAGTTACAGCAAGACGTTGCACGCAATAAGGTCTCTCGTCAAAGCTTGCTGTTGCCCATACAATTACCTCTGCAGCCCGAGCACATGCAGGCATTGCAGGAGCATGCAAAAGATCTCATGCGTTATGGCTTACAGGTGGAACCTTTTGGCGAATCGCATGCTGTGATCAAAGCATTGCCTGCTTGTTTAAAAGTGCAGGCAGCGCAAGAGATGATACGCGATGCTTTTGCCGAGCTGCATCGCAGCAAGCGTTCCGATGCTCTGCAAGAGCATGCCGATCGGATTTGTGCTACCATGGCCTGTCACGGCAGCATTCGTTCCGGACAAACATTGAGCCACCAAGAAATATCTGCTTTATTGCGACAGCTAGATGCCATTCCCTTTGCTGCTCATTGCCCCCATGGCCGACCTATTTTGCGGCAGTTTTTGCGCACCCATATGGCGCGTTGGTTCGACCGACCCAGCTAGAAAGGATTTTGTGGATATTTAAATAACAGCAAGAACCAGAGCCGCAAGTCCACACAGTTGCTTTTGGTTGAAAAAGAGGCAAAAAGACAAACTATCCCCTTTATTGCAGCTTTCTAAAGCTAAAAGAAACTCAAATCCTCTAAAAACACTTCTAGAGGTAATGCAAACAAATGCCTTTAAAAAATCGCTAAAAGCATATTTACAGGCCTCTTTAAAGGCTTGATCCCCAATATGACTACACATTGTTTCAGGTGTGTATTTGTCCATTTCATTGCACACTGAAGAGCGGGTTGGTCGCAAACTAAAGGGTAATTCCACGTCGTCGCCTTCGATAGCTGTGGTTAGTGCGAAGGCGGAAAGAGTGGCTTTGCAAAGAATCCCTGCCGGGGTTGCGCTAAGTTCTCCGTAAATTCGATCTCTCAACTCGTCGGCGCCCATGGAGAGGGCTTTATCTTTAATGCGTACGGTTTCTTCGCCAATTGTAGATAATATTTCTTCTGTTTTTTTGGTTACGTTACCAATGTCTTTGATGCCAAAAAGCTCACCTTGGTTTGATTGCAGCTCGGAGACGAAATCTTCGGAGGTGCCAAACAGAGCAGTTTCAGACTCATTGATTTCACTTAAAAACCCAATAAACCCTTTCTCATCTGAAGAGAGGACTGTCTCTTTCCGAAACAATTTTGATATGGGTTGGTAGTCAATGGCTTGCGACACACCATTGATATTGGAATCCAATACAACCGTTAATTGGGTTTTATCTTCTGATCCAAATTGTATATTTGTTAAATGCAAAATGTCTGTCACTGGAAAGGATATTTTGTTATGTGAAATTGTATTGTTTGAAACACTGCAGACACGGGCTACTAAGGTTGTGTTACTTTTGTTGGTTTCGGGAATAGAGAAGCTAAAACTGCTATTTTGTCCTTTGATGACATGTTTTTTGCCTCCTGGGATAAGGGTAATTGTTGTACTACCTGTGCAATTATTAGATGATAACAAACTTGTGAATACGCTTTCAATACTTTTAGGCTCATCGTTTTTGCTACAACCTACTGCAAAAACAGACAGGGCAAGCAGTCCTATCCAGGAGGTGCTCCATGTATTAATGGTTTTTTTGTTTCTCATTGGTTTTTTATATGAGGCTTGATATTAGTGAACAGACCATCTCTTGGTTGTTAAACATACAAAATGTGGCGGAATCCCCTTTCTCGCATCCCTCTAAGCCAATGAAAGGAAGAATCTCTTCTTCCGACAATGAACTTGCAAAGCTACAAATAAATGATTTCATGAAACTTCCCGTTCCAAAAACACAGATGCTTCCCATGGTTTTTTCAAAAATATTTTTGCTTTTTTTGAAATCTTTGCATTTTTTTGGAGTTTTTACCTGATCGATGAGATCACAAATGTTGTTCGGATCCGTATTGAGACCAAACGGCAGAAGAAAATCTGTATCGTTGAGAGCCATGTCTAGGGTGAGGGCTGTAAATAGGCTTTGACAGAGTGTTTTGACAATGACGCTGGCAATGCCTCCTCTGGCGGCAAGTTCACTTACCGTTATGCCGTCGGATATTTCTTCGAGTAAAGAGGAGCTCGATGCAAGCAAAGCAATGTTTTTTGCAGGTATTGTTCCTGCAGAGCCCAGCATTCTTCCCTTGCTATCGTTCTGTTCGATACTGCCTGCGCTTAGTGCTTTGGAGTTGGTCTCATATCGAATAATTTTTTCAACGCCGGCAACGGATTTAACGGAGAAAAACAGTTGCATGTTTGGGGATGAAGGGTTAACATTTGTTAGATATAAAATGTGGCTCGTGGGGAACTCCTTGCCGTTGAGTTTGATTCTGTTTTGTGGAACTTTGCAGATAGAGGGTGTGAATACGATGCTTTTTTGGCTTAAATTTGAGTGGTCTAGGCTGAGAGCAAGGCCCTCTTTTTCATACTCCGGGTTTTCTTCTGAGAGCTGCACAGGTTCCTGATCGACGCAGTTGCCGGATGTAATGAGAGAGGCGAGGGCAGCTTCTAGGTTATCTGCTGATGAGCTGCTGTCGCCACAGCCTGCTGACAACAGGCTCCCCATTAAAATGATATGTAAAAAATAGAGGTTTTTTTTGTTATGTCTCATCTCAGACTCCTGCTGTTTGCATGTCGGTAAAGGTTATATTTGTTTTCTGCTCCTGATTGTTACAACCCTTGCAGTCATCAATTTATTCCTGGTGTCGTTTGTCTACATCATGGGACTGTTGCCAACGCCCTAGAACGTTGCCCAACTATGTTGAAAAAGCCTTCTCAAGGCCCTCATTTTGCGACAGTCCCATGATGCGAGCTGTTTTCGTAGAAATTCTGCTTTTTTGATGAGAATTATATGTTCGCGGAAATTTTATCTAAAAAATATTTGTTTTGATTATAAAGATAGGGGATAAAAAATGTATATTTTATTTTTGCAAAAAAGAAAATTAATTTCTGTTTATTTTTTTTGCTGGGTTGTGGAGGATAAAAGATTCTATGCTAGGCAATGCGATTGAGAAAAGAGGATGCCATGAAAGAGATACAGCCTGTTTGCCATTCAGATTGCTTGCAGGCTCATCATGTGTTGGTGGCTCTAGCGGCTCTTGGTGTGACAGGGCGTCATTGGCCTTGCGTGGAAGCTTATGGCGGACCCAAGCAGTTGGCCCAGCAAGGGTTTGAAACCTTGTTCGGTGTGTTGGTACAAACAGGTAAGGCAAGTAAGTCTGGTAAAGACCGACAACAGTTGTCTCAGATGTTGCATACTGCACTGCAGCAAGCAAGACAGTTAGATGCTTTTGTGACTCAAGGTGGATGGATTATGGGTGTGCAGGGATCTCGAGAGTTGATGCGTTTGAATCGGTGCAGGGCTCCGTTGTTATGCGCTTTTTTTGAGGGGAACCGCCAGCATATACGGCATCGTCCTGTTGTGGCGATTGTAGGGTCTCGCAAGGCAGATGCTCGAGGACTTCAGCGCACGAGAGATCTCGCTTACCGTTTGGCTCAAGAGGGAATCTTAATTGTATCAGGAGCTGCCATGGGTACCGATTGCGCAGCGCACGAAGCAGCGGTGCAAGCAGGTGGTTGCACGTTGGCCATTTTGGGAGATCCTCTTAACCCAAGCAAGTCTTTGTTGCCAAAGCGTTTATCTCATTTGCCTGCAGATTTGGTGTCTGTGTTGACTCCCTTTGGTCCTTGGGTTGCGCCAGCATCGTTTCTGTTTGCGGCTCGCAATCAGTACATGGCTTCATTGGCCGATGCAGTGGTTGTCATGCAGGGGACTGCGGGTTCAGGTACACTGCACACTGCACGGTATGCTCAGCAATTGGGAGTTCCTCTTTGGGCAATGCCCGGAGACGTTGAGGATCCTTTGGCGGCTGCCGGAAACGAGTTGTTAGAACAGGGGTGGGCTCGGGCGTGTATCTCTTCAGAGTCTCTTTTGGGTCACGTATTGAAAACGCCAAAAAAATCTGTTGTAAATTCTCTGGAAACCGTGTTGCAAAAAAGAGAGCAAAAGGCAGCTAAACTGGACCTCAACGAAGCACAGCAAAAGCTGTTGGGAATGTTGCATAGCTGTTTGGGGGTTGCCACAGTAGATGAACTGTGTCAAAAGCTGCAGATGCAGGTACAACAGCTGCAGAGTATGTTATTGGAATTGGAGTTAAAAGGCTTGATTGTTCGCAAAGGAGCACAAGTCGTGCTGGGAGAGGTATGACACGATCGTTGGTTATAGTGGAGTCGCCTGCCAAGGCTCGCACCATACGGAATTATTTGGGCAAAAGTTTTGATGTGAAAGCATCTGTCGGGCACATTATTGATTTGCCACCGGATCGCATGGGGGTGCAGTTTGATGGTAGTACATTTACCCCTGAGTATGTGCCGATTGCTGGCAAGGAGAAGGTGATTCAGCAGCTACAGCAAGCCGGCAAAAAGGTGGATGAAGTCTATTTGGCTCCCGACCCAGATCGAGAAGGGGAGGCGATTGCCTATCACATTGCTCAGGTGATCCAAGAGGCTTTTCAGTCGGATACGAAGGGAAAAGGCTCTGGCAAACGATCGACTCCCCAGGCAGACAGCTCTCTTCCGCGTATTTTAAGGGTGCGCTGTCATGAAATTACCAAGGCAGGAATCAAACAGGCTTTTGCCGAAGCACAGCAGCTCAACGAATCCTTGTACCAGGCGCAGCAGAGTCGACGCATCTTAGATCGCTTGGTGGGCTATGAAATTAGCCCTGTTTTGTGGGATAAAGTGCGTCGTGGCTTGAGTGCGGGGCGTGTGCAATCGGTGGCCGTTCGCTTGGTTGTGGATCGAGAGCGCGCCATTGAAGCCTTTAAACCCCAAGAATACTGGAGTGTCATCGCGCAGATGGATGCAGGTTGTGAACCCCTCTTTGAAGCCAAGCTACACAAGAGCGATGGCAAGAAAGCCAAGGTAGACAACGAGCAACAAGCAACAGCGATTAAGGCCCAGTTGTTACAGCACAACCCGGCTCGGGTCACAAGCGTGGTTAAAAAGCAGCGCAAGCGCACGCCTGCAGCACCGTTTATTACATCCCGCTTGCAGCAAGAGGCAGCTCGAGCTTTTCGTTTT
>JBCCES010000071.1:0-6697 GCA_039030115.1 Myxococcota bacterium | reverse complement strand
GGTGTTCAACTGTATCTGGACAATCGGCTGCATCGACGGCATTCACCTTTTTAGTGTATCGCTGCAGCGGGTTTTCTGACAACAGACCTTGGCCAATGTAAAGTTTGCTCACACGCTTGCTGGGAATTTCTGAGTCAGTTTGTTTGTTATATGGGAGGGAGGTCGTTGCAGATCTTGCGTGGCATGAACGTGTGAAAAACCGACACGAGAACCTCCATGCTAAGAGTATGGGTGCATAATTGTTTGACTGAGTAGGGGCAAAAATGCTACGAATGTGTCACTGGCAAGGAGTCTTGTGGAGGGGGTCGCTAGCTCAGCTGGTAGAGCAGCGGACTTTTAATCCGTTGGTCCCGAGTTCGATTCTCGGGCGACCCACCAAGTATGTCCCTATCGTCCAGAGGCCTAGGACATCGCCCTTTCACGGCGGCAACAGGGGTTCGAATCCCCTTAGGGACGCCATTTTTGTGGCAGTGGAATGAAAACGTGTTGGATCTGAAGCAACTTGAAGCACATCCGCAAGATGTGGTAGAACGCCTGGCTCGGCGTGGCAGTGTGCCAGAGTTGACACCCCTGTTGGGGATTTTGCAGCAACGTAAGCAGATCGCTCATCAGCTGCAGCAAAACCAAGAAATTCGCAACCAAAAGAGCAAGTTGTTACAAAACGCGAGCCGTGATGAAATTGATGCTCAACGAGAAGCGCTGCATGGTTTGAGCAAAACGATCAAACAGCAACAAGAGCAGTTGCGTGGTTTGGATGAAGCAGTTCAAAAACAGTCCCTCCACTTGCCCAATATCCCTCGCAGTGATGTTCCTGCGGGGAACGATGCGTCGGACAATGTACAAGTCAAGCAGGTGGGAGAGTGTAGGCAGGCATCTTTCTGTATGCGAGATCATGTGGAGATTGGCTTCATGACAGGCATGTTGGATCAAAAGCGCAGTGCCCATGTTTCGGGATCCCGATTTGCCTTTTTAACAGGTTGGGGAAGCAGCCTCAATCGTGCTTTGTTGCAGTACTGTACACAGTTTCACGTGGAACAGGGGGATCAAGAGCTGACCCCCCCTTACTTAGTTCGTTCTGCATCCATGCAGGGTACGGGGCAGTTGCCTAAATTTGCCGAAGATGCGTTTGCTGTTCGTGACACAGATCTGTATCTTATCCCGACTGCAGAGGTTCCCCTCACCAATTATTTTAGCGGTGAAATTTTATCGCAAGACAATTTACCCATTCGTTTGTGTGCCTATTCACCCTGTTTTCGAGCAGAGGCGGGTGCAGCAGGTAAAGAGACGCGCGGGCTCATTCGTCTTCATCAATTTGAAAAGGTAGAAATGGTGCGTTTTGTGACCTCTCAACAGAAAGATAAAGAGCTGCAGCAGATGGTCAACCGAGCGAGCACTTTGTTGTCTCGTTTAGAGCTGCCCCATCGTATTGTGGAGTTGTGCGCAGGCGATTTGGGTTTTGCAGCCGAGAAAACCTTTGATATAGAGGTGTGGCTTCCGGGCCAAAAACGCTACTGTGAGATTAGCTCATGTAGCTCTTTTGGACAATTTCAAGCACGGCGCATCAACCTGCGTTATCGCCCACGGCAAGATGGGCAAGCCAAGCAAAAGCCTCAATTTTTGTCTACTTTAAACGGCTCGGCTTTGCCTTTGGGGCGAACCTTGGCTGCGATTTGGGAGAATCACCAGTGTGCAGACGGCTCTGTTCGTGTTCCTTCGGTGCTTAAGCCCTATTTTCAGGGGCCTGAGGTGATTGAGGCTCGCGCAAAATCCGGGGTTGAAGGGTGACCTTTCCTTCGTGACGAATCACTTCAAAAGCAATGCCTTGGCAAGCGTGTTGTGCGAAAATTTGCTTTGTGGTTCGCGTCACCACATCTTGCAAACTGTTAAAATCTAACGGTTTTTCTCCGTTGGCCTTTTGTGCTTGTATCAGTTGTTCGTGCAAGCGTTTGAGCTCGTTTTGACTAATGGATACGGGCTGAGAGTGATTGTCGGGCATGTTTGGGGTTTCGGACGTGCCTGTGGCTTCAGGCTTGCCTGTGGTTTCAGGCGCGCCTGTTTCGGTTGCGTTCATTTGCGTTTGCCCCAGGGGTTGTACAGCTCCTATTTGCTCGGGGCAACTCATTGCATCGATTGGCTCGGGAAACCGTCTTGTTTCTTGTTTGGTCTGTGTTCGCATCAGCTTGTTGGCAACAATGCCCATGCTGATCAGCAAAATCGTGTCTAGCAGTAGGCGAAAACAGGCGATTTGCCAGCAAACAGGGGCTGCTAGGGCAAAGCCGGCAACGGCACAAAAACCTAAGGCATTGCGATTGATTTTTGCGTATAGCGGCAAGAGAGTGCTCCTATTTTTGCTCTGTTTCATCTGCACTCTAGCTTTCTGTAAACAACCAAGACAGTTGGGTATGCGGACCCATGCGATCGACGATGTAACATCGAAATGATTTTCTCAACTTTGTTGTTATCTGGCCAATGCGTTGCTTCGAAATTCCGTACTGTTTTCCTAACTCTACCAAACTGATGGGATTTTTTGCAACCAAGTGTTTTTGCCAAATGGTTCTGTCTCTCGGGTCCTTTAAGGTGGTTTCAAACTCGACAATAAGCGTTTTGATCAGATCTTGCAATTGTGTTTGAACAACGCGGTTTTCTGGTGACGGGTGGCGGCAGGCAAGTGTGTCTTCAACTGTTAGAGATTGGATGCTGTCAACAGGGGACGACAGGCTTGTTTCATTTGCTTGCAGGCGTGCCATCACCAGCTCAACTTCTTGTGGATCTTCGTTGAGCTCCTGGGCAATTTCTTGGATTGTTGGTTCTCGACCGGACTGGAGGAGTTTTTTGCGAGCAGCAGGAAGGTTGAAGTAAATTTTGCGTCCCGATCGTGTGTTTGCTGTGTGGATAAGGCGATTATTTGTCATTAAAAATTTACCGACCTGGGCGCGTATCCAATAGGCTGCATAGGTGCCAAAACGGGTTCCTTTGTCTGGATCCCATCGTTGTGCAGCAATGTGCATGCCAAGAGATGCTTCTTGCACAAGATCCATCAGGTTTGTCCAGTAGCGATGGTATTGATAAGAGAGTTTTATCGCTAATCGTAGGTTGTGTAAAACCAGCTGATGAGCAGCGTTTTTGTCGTTATGATCCCGAACTCGGTAACCTAGAGCCCGCTCTTGTTCTTCGGTGAGTCGGGGAATAGAGGTAGCTTTGCGCACAAAAGCCTCGTGCAGGTTGTCATTACTTTTCTCTGAGTCAGAGCTTGTTCGCAGCCATTCTCCTGCACCACTGGCTAAACGAGAACTGTCTCGTTTGACGGGTAGATGAGGAGAAGATGAATTTGAGGGTTTTGCTTTAGAATTTTTGTTGAATAGGGTTTTTTTCATTTTGATTCCATGCTTTAAAAATATGAGAGGCTTGCTGTTTTTGATCCATAGGAACATAGACACGCTGAAAACGGGCTGGGTTTTTATAACGTTGATACAAGGGAGTGTAATCTTGCAAGGGAATTGCCGAACCTGTTGGAGTTAAGACATACAGGTCATTGGGAGTTTCTCGAGGTTTTGCTAGCGTGCTTTGAGAACAGATTGTGACAGGTTCTAGGCCATCTTGCACCAGGTGCGTGTGCAAGTGCTGCAGATCGGTGCTGGCCTCTTCTTGTTGGCTTTTAGAACGATGTTCTGTTAGCAGATAGTAAGGGCGGCGTTGAACAATCAATCGGGCCCACGGGTTGAGGCTTGTGCGCAGTGTATTCCAGATGGTGATGTCGTCGATGCTTAGGTAACCCTCTATGTCTGCGGGCAATGTAAAGGATTCTCCTAAGCTGCAAAAACAGCGTCGCAAAAGTTCACTAAACAGTACGGGTGTGTGATGTAAATACACGGCGGAAAACATGTGATAGCGAGATAATAAGAAATCTTCGAAGGCAAACAGAGCTCGCCCGAGAATGCCTAAATAGACAGCACCCTCTTTTTGAATGGGAACCACATTGTGGGTTAACCAATCCGCATCGAAGTTGCCGTAATCTACCCCTGCAAAGAAACTGTCTCTGCGCAGGTAATCCATGCGATCTGCATCGCATTCCGATGAAACAATTTGTTGCAAGATGGGGGTGTAATCCAGATTATTGTGCGTAAAAACCCGCTTTGCTTCATGGCCGCTAATGAGTGCAGCAATCTGTTCGGGGCGGATTCCCTCATCTTCAAATTGCTGTTGTAAAGCTTGTGTAAGCGGGGAATCAAGAACCAATTTTAATGTGTAATCCTCGTGGGAGGCTTGTTCTTGGTCGTTGTGTTTGCAAAAGGCTTGGGGCAGATGGAGATCTTTTGCAAGGGGCATGGCAATTTCGGTTGTGTGAGAAAGGGGCGAGTGTCCAATATCGTGTAGCAGCATGGCCAAGCGAATGGCTTGCCGGAACTGCCTGCGTACCTGTGTAGGTAGATCTGTAGATGCAAAAAGAGAGTCAAACAGTTGTGTTGCCACATGCATGGCACCCAAGCTGTGATTGTAACGTGTATGAGTAGCGCCTGGAAAAGCAAGATCAGCAAACCCCATCTGTTTGATGTTGCGCAGACGTTGCAGGGCAGGTTGGTCTATGATCGCAAGTTCTTGTGCGGTTAGGGCAATAAAACCATGGATAGGATCGCGAATGTAGGGGGTGGATTTTTTGTGCATATCGAACCATCCAGCGCGACGATTACATTAAGCACTTCGGCAGCGCCGCTGTATCGTCAACTCATAATTATATAAGCCTACTAGATGGTTGCCAAGACCGCTATGGAAAGTTAACCCCCGTCTGCGATTCGTTTCGACTCTTTTTCTAACTCTTCCTTGTATATCACACTATATCGTGTCCAAGGCCTTAATTTGAGTCGAGCGTAACCAATGGGTTCATCTGTCCCTTCGCACAAACCATAGGTGTTGTCTTTGACTTTTTCCAAGGCACGTTCAACTTCTCGCAAGAGTTTGGCATCTCGATCCATGAGGCGTGTTTCGAGGGAAACCCCCGCATCTTCCACTGCCTGATCGGCCTCATCTCCTACATTATCTTGTGCTGTGGCAGTACGACGACGCTTTTTGAGTCTTTCGATTAGTTCTTGGCGTTTCTGTTTCAGCATGTTTACCAGCTCTTTTTTTTGCACGGCTGTTAACCGGCCATTAGAGATTCCTGTTGCCATTTTTGCTCCTCCCTCATTTTACACGTGAGCCACTTTCTTATATGCAAGGCAGCGTGTTTTTGCAAGTGGTACTTTTCTTGTAACAACAAACCAAGCTGGGATGATCTTCCCTAAATGCACATTTTTCTCATCTGCTCGTGTGTACATATACAGCGACGCCCAAGCAAGTTGATTTGGGCAAGGATTTGATTGAACCTATTTCAGGAGGTCTGTATGCCGACTAAAAAAATGCCACACGACAAATTATTTAGGCAGATCATGCGTAACCCTAATTGCCAAAAGGCGTTTATTCGTCGTCACTTGCCACAAGAAGTTCAAGATATTTTAGACCTGGATCATCTTGCGCAAGTTTCTGAACATTTTGCCCAAGCGCATCAATCTTTGATACCGGACTGTGTTCTGTCAGCCCCCTTTATTGGGGGCTCAGGTCGGTTTTATTTGTGCATTGAGCAGGAGACCAACCCCCGTCGTCCTATTTTGAAACGTCTCATGCTGGCGAAATTGCGTATAGCAGAGTTTGATCTCAACCATTATCAGGAGGAGACGGATCTGTTTCCTCTTGTATGGTGCGTGCTGTTTTGTACTGGTACGAGGCGTTATAAGGGTGCCACGGACCTATTCGAAGGCTATACGCCAAAAATCAGGTCGGTGATAAAGCTTTTTGAGGGAATTCAAGTAGTTCATGTTCAGGATACTCCAGACACTCAGCACAGCAACATCCCTGAATTGGATGCGATGGAATTACTCATGAAGCACATTAGAGATGCCGATCTTGTAGAAGTGATGAAGAATTTGGAGCCTCTGTTTGAACAGATAGCAGAAAAGAGGGATGGGCGAGTCACTTTGAATGCGCTTTTCAACTATGCTCTTGCCCATGGATTGGGAGATGAGAAACATGTTATAATGGTGTTAGAAAGGGTGTTTCGTGGCAAGGTGGAGGATATCTATATGAGTATTGCACAAGCCCTGAAAAAAGAGGGCGAAAAAAGGGGTATTGAGAAGGGCATTGAGAAGGGTATTGAAAAGGGTATTGAGAAGGGTAAGCTGCTTGGTTTTGAAGAGGGGCGCGCAAGGATTATTCGAGATATGCTTGCAGGAGGGGCTCATCCTGAGTATCTTGCCAAAACGACAGGTTTATCGCTCAAGGAGATTAACTCTTTACGCAGGTCCAAATAGCTTTCTATCATCCTTTAACTAGGTTCTTCTATTGTTTATTTTGCAAAAAAACTGATCGTGTGGGTGGCCAGCGACTGGGACTTTCTCTTTTCAAATTTGTAACGGACTTTTGAAATGTCCTGACAAAACCTGCACTCCTTGCATACACACGGACGCTGTTGCGTGGGAATATCCGTATTGTTTACAAAGGTGAGGTAAAAAAGAGGGATTCGAGGCTAAAACCCAAACCATGCCACCGTTATGGCCTTGTATTGCTCCTGCACCGCATACTTTGGCAGCAGCGCCTTGTTGTTCAACCTCTGCAATGAGCTGAGCAACCCGTTTGGGGACAACCCCCAGTTGAGTTAACAGTTGAT
>JBCCES010000070.1:0-6705 GCA_039030115.1 Myxococcota bacterium | reverse complement strand
TAATGGGGCGCCAGTAATAGTAATTAGGAAGAAGACAGGCCATCTGCGCATAGTAATTGATTACCGCCTGTTAAATAAGTAGACTCGCCTTGATTCTTACCCCATACCTAGGATTGATGAGTTATTAGACAGGTTGGGCAAGGCCAAGTACTTTACCAAAGTGGACTTGGTCTCGGGGTATCATTAGATTGCTATGTGCGAGGGGCATGAATACAAGACGGCGTTCCTGACCAAATATGGAACTTTTGAGTGGCTTGTACTCCCTCTTGGTTTGACAAACGCCCCTGCCACATTTAAGCGTCTGATGAATAAAGTATTCCATGACCAGCTTCATTCTAATTTGCTGGTATATTTGGACGATCTGCTCATCTTTTCTGCCACTCCTGAGTAGCATGTTAAGGATGTTTGCCTGACTCTGGATCGTCTGAGGGCAAACCCCATTACAACCACCTACGGCTGCACGGAAATGGCATCGCAGATTACAGCCAGCAACGTACATAGCAGGAACAGACAAACAGTGAAGCCACTCACATCCTGGCACGCGGGCCCTGTTTTGCCCGACAGACAACTGCGCATCCAACACGATGGCGAAATCCTCGTGAAAGGCCTCTCGCTGTTTTGCGGTTATGTGCGTGGCAAGCATGTGGACCCAGCACGAGATCAACAAGGCTGGTTTCACACAAGTGATCTCGGCTTTTTAGATGATCAAGGCAACTTGCACATACAGGGCCGTAAAGACAATCGATTGGTCTCTGGTGGTGAAAATATTCAAGCCGAGGAGATTGAACACGCTTTGTTGCAGCACCCCTTTGTACAGCATGCCGTCGTCGTAGCAAAGCCTTGCAAACAATTTGGACAGCGACCCGTTGCATTTATCAAAATGGTAAATGCAGCGGCACTTGAACCCCACCAATTGCGTCAACATCTTGAACAACGCATCGCCCGCTTTAAAATCCCCGACACCTTCTTACCCTGGCCGCAGCAGATCCCTTGCAACATGCTCAAACCGCCACGGGCTTGGCTACAATCTTCTTTCCTCAAAAATATTCAATAAAGCATTAACACAGACAATTCTTCTCGACGTTTAAAATGCCCAAGGGTAAGCATGAGACCAACCGTTTCAACCTACGGCCCCTTCGAGACTGATGCCCAATAGTTTTTGTGCCTCCACGGCAAACTCCATGGGCAGGTTTTGCATCACGCGTTTGCAAAAGCCGTTCACAATGAGTCTGATAGCATCCTCTTCGTTGAGCCCGCGCTGATTGCAATAAAATAGTTGCTGCTCACTCACTTTTGATGTGGTGGCTTCGTGCTCTACCTGCGCCGTGTTGTTGCGTACATCAATAAAGGGAAAGGTGTGGGCGCCACAATTGCTGCCAAACAGCAGGGAGTCGCATTGGGTATAGTTGCGTACGCCATGGGCGCCAGGCATCACCTTCACCAATCCCCTGTAGGCATTTTGTCCGTGGCCTGCTGAAATTCCCTTAGAAATAATGGTGCTTTTGCTGCGTGCGCCCAAGTGAATCATTTTGGTGCCTGTGTCGGCTTGCTGGTGATTGTTGGTCACGGCCACAGAATAAAATTCACCGACGCTGTCATCCCCTTGCAAAATCACGCTGGGGTATTTCCATGTAATGGCTGAACCGGTTTCCACTTGCGTCCAAGAAATTTTGGAACGCTCGCCACGGCAAGCCCCTCGCTTTGTGACAAAATTGTAGATCCCCCCACGACCCTGCTTGTCTCCCGGATACCAATTTTGCACGGTGGAGTATTTGATCTGTGCTCCTTTGAGAGCCACGAGTTCGACCACAGCCGCATGGAGTTGATGCTCATCCCGCATGGGAGCGGTGCAGCCTTCCAAATAACTCACATGGCTCTCTTCATCAGCGACTACTAAGGTCCGCTCAAACTGACCTGTACCTGCCGAATTGATCCGAAAATAGGTAGACAACTCCATGGGACAGCGCACCCCTTTGGGCACATAGCAAAAGGAACCATCGCTAAACACAGCCGCATTGAGCGCCGCAAAAAAGTTATCGGTATGGGGTACCACCGTGCCTAAATACTGCTGCACCAGCTGGGGATGCTGTTGCACAGCCTCTGAAAACGAACAAAAGATCACACCTGCCTTAGCCAGCTCTTTTTTAAATGTGGTAGCCACCGACACACTATCAAATACAGCATCGACAGCCACCCCTGCCAAACGTTTTTGCTCCTGCAGCGGAATGCCCAGCTTTTCGTAGGTACGCAAGATTTCTGGGTCAACTTCATCCAAACTCTTCAGCTTTTTTTTGGGTTTGGGAGCGCTGTAATAGACCATGTTGTTATAGTCAATGCTGTTATAGTTTAAATGGGCCCAGTGAGGCTCTTTGTTTGCCTCCTGCAACGTTTTGAAATGGCGGTAGGCTTTTAATCGCCACTGCAACAGCCAGTCTGGCTCGTTTTTTTTGCACGAGATCAAGCGAATAATCTCTTCACTCAACCCCTTAGGCGCCTGATCGGCCGCTACATCGGTCACAAAACCGTATTTGTATTCCGACGTAGCGTCCAGAAGCTGCTGCTGCGACTGCGCTGAACTCATTGTTTTTTACCACCGTCGTTTTCCCCACTTTTACTGTATATACCACGAACTGCCGCTTTTTTGCCACAAAAGGCCACGCCTAACTTGAGCACGTAGAAGGGTGGGTAATCTTGAAATTCCGCTGCGTACGCTTTTTGTTCAATTTGCCGCAAAGCTGCTTGGGCAGCTTGGGGGAGTCGATCCTCGGAATCGGCTATTTTAAACTCCATGACAATACCTGGGCAGCGATCGCTTTGCTGCAAAGGAACCAGCAACAGATCGGGACGCCCCCTGCCCGACTCCCGATTGCTGCGCACCTTGTAGTCACCATTCACATGCGACAACAGACCTAAAAGAAACATATGATAGGATTTTTCGCTTGCTGTACCCCCCAAATCAAAAAAGCTCAACGTGCAGGCGATGAGCTTGTTGAGCTGCTCGGAAAATGTGTGAACGTCTCCGGCCAGCAGCGCTTGTAGCATGGTGGGCAATGGATTGGCAGGAATGTTGCAAAGCCAACGCAAAGCCAAACGCTGAAAGGCAATGCGTACCTCTTGATTGGGCACGCGCAAGCTGGCCCATCTGCCCACAATCCCCGCTTGAGCAGGTTGGGCGGTGAGATACCCGCTGGTGAGCAGGATGCTCCATAACGCCTGCTCCAACCCCCGTAGCTCCCGCAGAGGCATATCGTCAGCCACATCGCGCTGGATGCTATTGCCCAGCAGCAGCGTCTCGATAGCCTGCTTATCATCTTGCTCTTTGTTAACCTCTATCAGATGCTCAATCAACCCGGTGCTGCCGGTGTTGACCCAATAGGGCTTGGGTTGTTGCGTGGGATAAGCTGTATAGCTCACCACAGACCATGGGTTATAGATGGTGACGGGGTGATCTTCACCAAATCGGTAACCGTCGTACCATTGAGACACTGCCGGCAAACGATGGCTCAGATCGCGCTGCTGCAACAACTCCTGCACTTCGGGTTTGGTGAACCCAAAAAAAGAGGCAAATGCATCATCCATCACGCCGAATACACCTAGGTTGTTCAAACTGGAGAAGATATCCTCCTTGGCTACACGCAAAATGCCGGTGATGACCGCCTTGTGCAAAAAGGCATCGTTACCTTTCAGGCAGCTGCTAAATAAACCTTGGATAAAACCGATCATTCGCGCGTAGTAGGAGCCTTTATCATGCACATCCTCTTTATCTTGCTTTGACTGCACATAGGCCTTGTGAATGGGCGTGTCGTATTCATCCAGCAGCAGCCAGGGGGGCTGTTTGTGATGCAATGTGAGCAGTTTGCATAGCAGTTGCAATGAACTTTCCCAATCGTTTTGCGTGGCCGTGCGATCCAAAATGCGTTGCCAGACCGATCCATGAATGCGAGCAAACTCCTCGAGGTTTTGAAAGTCCAACGCCTCTTGGTGTCTGAGAATTTCGTTGTGAAGCAGAGTGCAGAGCTTGTCATACGCCTTGTCCCACGTTGTCTCTTTCACATTTTTAAACGTCAACGCAATGACAGGGTACTGCCCTTGATGCTGCATAACATGTTTGTCTTGTGCAATCAGCAACTTGGCAAACAGACACTGCGTGCGCTGCTGGCTTGGCGGATTGCTTGTTGAGGTGTTTTGAGCAGTAGGGGGGTGTTCAAAAAAGTGCCGCAGCATGCTTAAATTGGTGGTTTTCCCAAATCGGCGAGGACGGGTGATAAGCAATACACGATCGCTTGTATCCAATACGTTTTGAATGAACAAGCTTTTGTCTACCATGCAACACCCTTCGCGCATGGCCTGAGCAAAGTCATCGGTGCCGCGGGGCAATAGACCCTGGGGATTAACAATGCGTGCGGATGTAGCTGCTGCCTGCCTACTCACGACCTTACCCATGAATCGCCTGATCTGTTGCCATACAAGCCGCTTCGTAAATGGCTTCGTATAAGGTAGGATGAGCATGCACGCTGGCAGCTAAATCTGCCACAGTTGCCTCCAGCTGCATGGCAAAAGAGGGTTCCGCAATGAGCTCCGTGGCCTGGGGCCCAATCATGTGCGCACCCAGAATTTCACCGTACCGCGCGTCTGTCACCAACTTAATAAACCCCTCTTTTTTGCCTAAAATGCTGGCCTTACCGCTTCGCGCAAAGGGAAACTTGCTGACTTTCACATCGTAACCCGCTTGCTGAGCCTGCTGCTGGGTCAAGCCACACTGTGCCACGGGGGGATCGCTATACACACACGAAGGCATGTGATCGTAATTCAAAGGAGCTGGTTGCTTGTTTGCCATATGCTGCACCGCCAAAAGTCCCTCGGCCGAGGCCACGTGGGCAAGCCATGGTGTGTTGACGCAATCGCCAATGGCATAGATGTTTTCTTGATGGGTTTGCATATAAGGATTCACCTGCACAAACCCTTTGTCGTCTAGCTGCACCTGCGTGTTTTGCAACCCAATGCCATCCGTCAACGGTGCTCGCCCAATGCATACCAATACATATTGGGCTTTACACACGGCTTGCTTGCCGTTGGATTGAGCAAATTTAACCGAAACGGTCTGCTTTTGAGAAGAAATGTCTTGTACTTGCACCTGCGTATGGATTTGCATTCCCTGTTTGGTAAATTGCTTGGCCAACTCCTGGCTACAATCGGCATCGGCCGTAGGCAGCAAACGATCTGTCGCCTCTAAAATGGTCACCTGGCAGCCAAACCGCGCATAAACAGAAGCAAACTCCACACCAATGACTCCACCGCCCACAATAGCCAAAGAACCGGGAATCTGGTCTAGCTGCAAAACGCCATCGGAACTTAAAATCCGGTTGCTTTTGTGGTCAAACGGCGCAAAGGGCAAGGGGCGTGGTGCTGAACCCACTGCCAACAACAGGTACTTGGTACTCAGCGTATAAGGCTTCGCCTTCTTTGCCGGCTGCACACACACCTGCGTTGGGCTTTTGAGCGTGGCAAATCCGCTGTGCACCTCAACACCTCGAGATTTCATAAGATGCTGCACACCCCCCGCGTTGGTGTCTACAATGCGCTGCTTGTTGCGCTGAATCTTGCTCCAATCTACCGATACACCCTTCATAGTCATGCCCATGTGATGTGCATGCTGCATATCACTGTATACATCCGCTGCGTGCAACAAAGCCTTTGTAGGAATACACCCTCGATGCAAACAGGTGCCTCCCAACGCTTTGTCTTTCTCCACAAGGGCTGTTTTGAAACCCAATGCAGCTGCCCGTGCTGCAGCTACATAGCCACCAGGCCCCCCACCTACAACCACCACATCGTAAGATGATGCTTTGTTCATTTGCCGTGTTATCCCTGTTGCTGTTGCCAATCCGATACTAACACAACACAAAAACCGTGGCTTATCAGATGACTCGTGGCTTGAAACTGATAACTCGACGCAATCAGGGCAAACGACGCCACACCGTTCGACCATTTAAGGGCTGCACGGGTCGATTGTTTGGCTTGCCTCCTATGGATTGCAACAACTTTGCAATTTGCAGCTGATCTGCCATAACCGGCTCAGTCATCACGTACCACTGTACATCTTGGGTACAGGGAGGCGTTGTTAAAGATCCTTGGTAGTGGAAATACCCCTGTTTTTGAGGCAACAGATCTCTTACATTAAAAGACAACGATGGCCCCTCATCTCCTACCTGTTCGGGCAACTGCTTAAACAGCTCCACAAGAGCAAGGTGAGGTTGACCTTGACGTACCAAAACTCCCACAACCAACAATTTCCCCTGTTTGTTTTGATGCACCAAATGAATTTCCATGGGATAGGTTTCCCCTTGTACACGGTGTTCGCTAGCTGTATGAAAATGAAATTGCAGCAGCTTGTATTGTTCTCCTCCTACTTCAATAAAACCGGCATTGTCCTCAAACTGCGCAACCAACGTATGGCCGCTGTTTTTCATACGAAGATTTGGAGCCCGAGAATCAGCTTGGTAAGTGCGCTGCAGGGTAGCGCGCGCCTACATCAGCTGCACCAATGGGAAACGATTTTGTCAGTCGTGCTGCAGCGCCACGTTTGCAGCGCGCTAAATCTGCTGCAACACAGAACTCTAAGCCACTGTTGCGCAAGGGTTGTGCTTCATCTCTTTCTACTGTTGAGTCTTGCCGGCTGCTTGAGTTACGTATGTCTATTTTTGG
>JBCCES010000069.1:0-6973 GCA_039030115.1 Myxococcota bacterium | reverse complement strand
GGAGTTTTTACAAAAATCGGGGATTCATTTGTTAGAGGTAGGCACCAGTGGTGGCGTATGGGGTCTAGAAAACGGCTACTGTCTCATGATTGGAGGCCCCAGGCAAGTATACGAGCGGTGTGAGTCTCTGTTTGCAGCCCTGGCACCGGGTGATGATGATCCTTCACGCCCGCAACCCGACGCTGCTGGAGGGGATCAAGATGAGCAAGCAGCGCAAAAGGGGTACTTGTGGTGCGGCCCTTGCGGCAGTGGTCACTTTGTCAAAATGGTGCACAACGGCATTGAATATGGCCTCATGCAGGCCTACGCCGAAGGTTTTGAGCTGTTGCAGGCACGAGAAGAACTTGGGCAGCGTGTGGGCAACATTGCCCAGGTGTGGCGACGCGGCAGTGTGGTGCGTTCGTGGTTGCTGGATTTGTGTGCAGATGCTTTGCAAGAAGATCCCAAGCTGTCTACATACAAAGGCCATGTTGCCGATTCGGGAGAGGGGCGTTGGACTGTGGAGGCTGCCATTGAGCAGCGTGTGCCAGCAAATGTATTGTCGTCTGCCCTGTATACCCGTTTTCGGTCGCGCCAAGAGATCAGTTTTTCCGAAAAAATGTTGTCGGCCATGCGTGCAGGATTTGGTGGGCACAAGGAGTCAAAATGACTCAAACAGTGCAGGGTGGGGCAAGCCTCTCTCACCAAACACCAGATGCCTGCACAGTCGTGATTTTTGGTGCAGGAGGGGACTTAACCAAGCGTCTGTTGTGGCCAGCTCTGTGCAATTTGGGTAAAGACGGTTTGTTGTCTCAATCGTTTGCCGTGGTGGGGTGTGGTCGCACTAGCTACAGCTCCAAGGAGTTTCGTCAGCACCTGCAGCGCAGTCTCACACAGTTTTCTCCCCACGCCGAGTCACGCAAATGGGGACGGCAGGCTTTAAATGATGTGCATTATCTTGGGGGAGATGCACTGCAAGCCACGCTACACAACCAGCTGGCTAAATTGCTGCAGCGCCTGCAAAAACAGCACAACACGTTGGGCAACGTCCTGTTTTATTTGGCCACACCACCCTCCTGTTTTGCTCCCATTGTGCAGCAGCTAGGCAAGGCAGGCCTGACCAAGCAAGATAACGGCTGGCGTCGGGTGGTGGTGGAAAAACCTTTTGGTCACGATTTGGCTTCTGCCCAACAGCTCAACCAACAGCTGGGAGCGATTTTGTCGGAAGATCAAATCTTTCGTATCGATCACTATTTGGGTAAAGAGACGGTGCAAAATTTGTTGGCTTTTCGGTTTGCCAACGGCATTTTTGAACCCATTTGGAACCGGCGTTACATCGACCATGTTCAAATTACCGTGGCAGAAACATTGGGCGTGCAGCAGCGAGCTGCCTATTACGAAACAGCTGGTGCGCTGCGCGACATGGTTCCCAACCATCTGTTTCAGCTGTTGAGTCTCATTGCCATGGAGCCTCCCAATTCATTTGCCGCGCACGATGTGCGTGACGAAAAGGCCAAGTTGTTGCGGGCGGTGCACTGTTTTTCTCCCGAAGAGGTGCTTACCCACAGTGTGCGAGGGCAGTATGCTGCAGCTGTTGTCAACAAGGTTGCGTTGCTCGACTATCGGCAAGAGCCCAATGTTGACCCCCAATCTGCCACGGAGACCTTTGTTGCCTTTAAGTTGTTTGTTCCCAATTGGCGTTGGGCGGGTGTGCCTTTTTATCTGCGTACGGGCAAGCGACTGCCTAAGCGTGTTACGGAGATCACCATCCAGTTTAAAAAGCCCCCCATGTTGCTGTTTGAGCACATCAAGGCAGCCGGTGTATCACCCAATGTGCTCACCATTCGCATTCAACCGCAAGAGGGCATTTGGTTGCGTGTGGGGGCCAAGGTGCCGGGGCCTGCCATGCGCATTAAAGACGTCACCATGCATTTTTCGTACCAAGAGCAGTTCAATGCACCGCCCGGTACCGGGTACGAAACGTTGCTGTACGACTGCATGATGGGCGATGCCACCCTGTTTCAGCGAGACGACATGGTGCAGCTGGGCTGGAGCATTGTGCAACCCATGTTAGACGTATGGAGTGCACTGAATCCCCGTGCGTTTCCCAACTATGCCTGCGGCACATGGGGTCCGCAAGGGTCAGACGACCTGCTGGGGCGCGATGGCCGGCAGTGGATTGTGATGTAGTAAACTAGGCTGTTGTTTTTATAATCCCCATACAGTGATCTCCTTGCCGTCTGGCGCGGTTTCGTGCTTGACCCAAATGCGATCGTCCCAGGATTTGCCGGAGCGGCGATCGAAGATGAGCAAGTGGCCTTCGGGGACAGCAAAGCGCTGCATGTAGCGTGCGGTTTGGTTTAGCCCTTTAGAGATTGTAGAATCCAAACCATCGTGTTTGCGGACGAGTTTGAGTTCTAACACGACGATCTGTTTATGCTGTGCACGCTGTAGGGTGACATCTTTGTCGCCCAAGGGCCACGTCATAATCAGGTCCGTTCGCCCCGATCCAACTGCTTGCTCGCGTTGAATGGATCCCCGGCTATTGACCGTGCGTTGTAAAAACGCCTGCAACAACAGTTGTGGCCCAGCCTCTTTGTACTGAAATTGATCCAGCCAGCTTTCGGAGTGCTGTCTGAAAAAACGCTGAAAGGCAGACAGCAGCTCCTGCATGTCAAGGGGTTGGCCGGCTTGAGATAGGGCAGGCACCTTGGCAGAAATTCGTTCTTCCCAACCACTTGTTAATGCGCGGGGAATCACCTCGCGGTAGATGGGGTTAGCAATGGTTAAGGTATTGGTCTCGTCTTTGCGAATCAGACCCAGATCCTTGACATATTCAAAGTCTTCGTACTCAGGATTGAGGTCTTGCCCGCTGACAATGGTGCCGATCACACGCTGTACCCGCTCTTGCTTGAGCTTGGCCATGAGTTGGTCTAGGTGCGTCTCGCGGCGTTGAATCAGTTTTTCTTTGGCCATGTCCACGTCGTTCACCGTGATTGTCTTAGAACGATCTCTGCCGGCAGCATCTCGAAAACTCACGTCGTAGGCCAACGCATTCACCAGCCACGGTTGGCCTTGCGTGAGCTCAAACACCCGCTCGCAGACCCCTTCTTCGAACTGTTGACCCGTTTCTTGGGCGTGTTGCGCGTATAGGGTTTGGATGTCTTGCAGCGAAAAATCTCCCAAACGCAGCGACTCCGAATTGATGTTAAACGGGCTGCCTTCGGTGAACACCTCATCGGCTTTGGGTCCTAACTCCATGCGGTAGTCGCGCAAGTGCCGCATGCCACACAACACAATGCTTTGAGGAAAACGCTTGGGACGATTAAGATAGCCAATGCGCAATTGTCTCAACACTGCAATCAGCGTATCACCCACTAAGGCATCAATTTCGTCCATTAATACAACACCGGGTTTTTCATTGGATGTACACCATAAAGACAACACGGCATTGAGAGCTTGCAGGGGGCCTGCTTTGGTTAACAGTTTTTCCCAGTTGTCATCGATGCAGGAATCTTGCAACTGTTCGCGCGCCTCGACACCCATGTGGTACAAAATCGCTTGCATGGCCGCTGCAATGTTTTGTCGGGCTGCTTGTCCTGATTCCATGGAGATGTATAGACAGCGCAGCTGACCTTTCTGATTTAAATGATCTGCCAATGCCCGCAGGCATGTGGTCTTGCCCGTTTGCCTGGGCGCATGCACCAAAAAATATTTTTTTTGATCGATCAAAGTTAAAATTTCGGACAGATCCCAACGCTTGAGGGGATCTAAGACGTAATGCTCGGCCACATTGAGGGGGCCTGACGTGTTAAAAAAACGTTTCATGGCCCTAGAATAACACGGCGTCGCCACTGTTGCCTCTAGCCAGGCTTTTCACAAAACACAACAGCAAAAAACACAAAAAAACAGGCCTTGCCTTGCTGCTGAGGTACATGGGTTATCGTCCATTGTGCAGTGAATTGTGATATCAATACGATTGCAACACTTGAAACATGTAAAAACCGCAAGTAACATACGCATATGACAGGTTTACGCCGCCACATGGAGAGCAAGATTGCCCGCTTGCTCAAGCAGTTTCCTGTTGTGTGCGTGGTGGGTGCCCGGCAGTGCGGCAAAACCACGTTGGCTCGGCGTGTGCAGCCAGATTGGACCTACGTGGATTTGGAAGATCCGGCAACCAGTGAACGTGTGCAGCACGATGCACGGTTTTTTTTGCAGCAGTTTCCTCGGCAGGTGATTTTGGATGAGGTCCAGGGGCATCCTCACTTGTTTCAGGCGTTGCGTGGTGCCATTGATGAGCAGCGCAGCGAAAAGGGGCGTTATATCCTCACGGGCTCTAGCAGCCCTGAATTGTTGCGCCATACTGCTGAGTCTCTGGCGGGTCGCGTAGCCATTGTGCACATGGGAACTCTCAAGGCCAGCGAACTTGCCTCACAGCCTTTGAGTCCTTTTTACCAGCTCTTTGCCAACAAACTGGATGCCGACATTTTACTGCAGGCCAATCCACCGGCTTTATCGTTGACACAGGTACAGCAGGCCTGGTTTCGGGGGGGCTACCCAGAACCTGTGCTGGCACAAGACGAGGATTTTTACCGCCAATGGATGGATAACTACCAGCGCACCTATTTGGAGCGTGACATTCCCAAGCTGTTTCCCCATCTCAACCATCTGACCTATCGGCGATTTTTGACCATGCTGTCTCACCTCAGTGGCACCATTGTCAACAAGCGCAATTTGGCACGGGCGCTTGAGGTGAGCGAAGGGGCGGTGCGCGGCTACTTGGAGATTGCTGCAGGCACCTTTTTGTGGCGAGGGTTGCCCAGCTTTGAAGGCAGCGGTTTGCGTAGTGTTGTCAAAATGCCCAAAGGGCATCTGTGTGACACCGGTTTGTTGCATTTTTTGCTGCAATTAGCGCATGAACACGATTTACAAACGCACCCCATTGTGGGAGCCTCTTTTGAGGCATTCGTGGTAGAGGAAATTCTCAAAGGCTTACAAGCCACATCGGTGGTGGGGTGGCAGGCTCATCACTATCGCACCCGTGGCGGTGCCGAAATTGACTTGGTGTTGCAGGGCGCCTTTGG
The DNA here is from genome assembly GCA_039030115.1 of Myxococcota bacterium. Taxonomy (GTDB): domain Bacteria; phylum Myxococcota; class UBA727; order UBA727; family JABDBI01; genus JBCCEX01. Next base: position 1,907 of record JBCCES010000069.1, on the reverse strand, counting down.
CGTTTTGCCCATTGAGATCAAGCGAGCAAGTCGAGTGAACATGCGCAGCCTGCAATCGCTATCTCGATTTGTACAGCAGCTCAACTTGCCCTTTGGAGTGCTTGTTAACCAAAGCCAGCAATTGCAGTGGCTTACTCCACATGTTTTACAACTGCCTGCAACGTGGCTGTGATCTATAAGAGGTCAATCAACACAACCTCCCGCATGGGTACAATGTCTACGATGACCGACAGTGGATTGTGATGTAACAAAAAACGGGCAACGCCGACTTGCCAGCCGGCGCGCCCGTTGTAACAACAGTTTTTCTGTCTGTGAAACGTGTTAACTCATATTACATGACAATGCAGTCTTGCTCTTGTTGTTTTGGAGCAGGATTTTGTAATACCCATGTTTTACCGTCGGGATCATCAAAAAATGCTTCCAGGGCTTCTTGAGTTCTTTTGCAACCAACACACATGTGAGCGTTGCCACCACAGTCCAATTGGACAACTCCTCGTGTTTTAGGCAAACGCATGCCAGCATGTGAACCTTTCACCACAACATCTTTGATGTGGCTAATAACGGCGACAGATTTTTGATATAGGTTCTGAGACTGCATGTGTTGTGTCAAAGTGGCCATCGCTTTTAGACCTTCTGGGGATAGCTTTTTTGGCTTTCCGGATACAGAGAAGTTTTCCCCTATCTTGGATTTGTTCTCCAGTTGGTCAAGTTCACTAGTTTGCATGCTTGCACCTGCAATCATTCCAGTAGCTATGAGTGATTTCAGATCGTGTGCTGGGTTGATCAGAGCTAGCTTGGCTGTTTCTGGTAGTGAACCTTCCTGATCAAGTATTGCAAAAACAAGGTCTGCGATCATTGCTCCCATGGAGTGGCCTATAACGCGTAGGTTCAAGCCAGCTGTGTTTGCAAAAGGGATCAAAACGTTGCGAAACATCGCTTCTGTTTCTTTCATATAGGAGTCATAATCCATATTATTGGTACCATCGCCTCGGTGACCTTTTTGAAAAAGAAATATTGCAGAAGCTTTGCGATTGTTTGTAATCCATTGTGAAACTCCTTGCATATAGACTTTTACGTCTGAGAGATCCATCATGAACCCCGGGAGAATCACAAATAGCTCATCAGAGTTTGCGTTGGGGTTTCCAATCAGCAGTGCCATGTTGTCGGGGACAGCCTTTGCTACGTTAGGGTGCATCAAGGTCTTCAGGTCTACCCACTGGCTACCCTTTTTGTTGGCCTCAACCCACCTGTTTTGGATGATTATTTCGTCGGATTGAAGAACCTGTTGTTTTTCTTCAAGATCATCGTTATTGTTCTCATCCGCTTCCTCCAGGCTCATTTGCAAGGCTTTTAACATCTCCTCATCCAATTCCTCTTCATCACCCTTGTTATCTTCATTGTTGTTATTATTGTTGTTTTGTCGATTGATGACTTTTTGTTTTTTCTGACTGAATTGAGGTGCTTTTAAATGTGAACGGAGTGTCTCTCTGTGATCTGCATTGATGACAATGAAATAGATATTTCCTGTTAGATTGAAAGTCTCTTTTTTTAGATTTGCTTGTTGTACAAAGAATTGGGCGGCATGTTTGAAACGATTCATGTTATATCCGCTGGTTTCACCATTGGGATCTGAAACGTAGTACACCATGTTATTCCCTTTCGATAGTGTTTGGAGAGCTTTCTGCATGGGGAATCCGAATTCACTAGGCTGCACCGTTTTGTTGTTAACGTCAAACCAAGTTGCGTCTATATCGATGCCTAATTCTTTGCGCACCAGCATGCTATCTTCTGACGATGCGTAGATTACAGAAGTTGCGTCTTCGTTTGACTCTTTGAATTGCTCTTGTGACATAACCTGTACATTCAAAGCCATTGCTTGTGTCGCTAACAGTGCCGTGACGGCAAAT
>JBCCES010000068.1:0-6992 GCA_039030115.1 Myxococcota bacterium | reverse complement strand
TATTGATCGATGAAATTGATGCACTGGTGGGCAAAACGCTCATCTCTGTGCTGCGGCAGCTGCGCACGGGGTATCCAGGGCGACTCAAAAATCTGTTTCCTCACAACGTTTTATTATGCGGTCTACGCGATGTACGCGATTGGCGTATGCGCTCTCAGGAGCGTCAGGAGTTTCAAGATATGACCACTGGTGGCAGCCCGTTTAACATCAAGTCTAACTCGTTGCGCCTAGGTGATTTTACGCAGCAAGACATTGCTACGCTGTATCAACAACACACCGATGATACAGGCCAAATATTTGAGCCAGATGTCGTGGAGCAGGTCTTTGCCTGGACGCAAGGTCAGCCCTGGCTGGTCAATGCTTTGGCCTACGAGACTTGCTTTGGTATTGAGGGGCGTGTAGACCCGAGTAAAACCATTGGAATCTATGACATGCAGCAATCCAAAGAGACTCTCATCAAACGCCGAGAAACACACATTGTTCAGCTCCTCGACAAGCTCAAAGAGCCACGGGTATATCGGGTGATTGCTTCGATGATGGGTGGTCAGAATTTACACCCCACAGAAGAGGACTTTGACTATACCGCCGATTTGGGACTGATTCGTCAAAACGCATCCAATACGATGGTCATCGCGAATTCTATTTACAAAGAGGTCATTCCGCGTACCTTGAGTTCAGCCTGGGAAAAGGAGATCTCCACCAGAGCCCCTGTTCCTATTCAAGTGGATCAACCGCTCGATATGCATGCACTACTGACAGCCTTCCAGCGTTTTTTTCGGCAGCACTCGGAGAGCTGGTTGGATGCGTTTCAGTACAAAGAGGTCGGTCCGCAGCTGCTATTGCAGGCATTTTTACAGCGTACTGTTAACAGCCGCGGAACCATTCAACGCGAACAAGCTGTTGGAAGCGGGCGCACAGATTTAGTGGTGACCTGGCCGCTCAACATCGACAAAACGTCAAGCCAGGAGTGTGCACAGCACCAGGAGCGTGCGCAGCACCACCAGATCATTGTTCTGGAGCTGAAGTTGCTACATGCACACGACAGCTTGGAGACAGTTTTGTCGAAAGGATTGCAGCAGACAGCTGGCTACATGCAGCGTTTTCATGCCCCTGAAGGTCACCTGCTTCTCTTTGACCGCCGTGCGGGCAAGTCGTGGGAAGAACGCATTTGGGTTCAGCACAAAACTGCACCTGACGGACAAAACATCACGGCATGGGGCATGTGATGCCTCGTGATATGGGTCTGCCAAATGCCACGAGAACAAGACGACATGTTATGCTGGCGACATGGAACGTTTTTTTAATACAGCCGGTCCTGTAGACCCTGAACATCATTATGTTTTGGACCCTCTGCACCGCTGGAACCTCAAGCAAGTGCTGGCTCTGATTGCACAAAAGAAATATTTTTTGCTGCATGCACCTAGGCAAACGGGGAAAACCACATGCATGTATGCGCTGCGCGACCATATCAATGCACGGGGTGAGTTGCGCTGTGTGTATATAAACGTTGAGACAAGCCAAGCTGCAGGAGAAGATGTGCTGGCAGGTATGCAAGCCATTTTAAGCGGCATGGGGATAGAGGCTAGTCAGCAGTTAGAAGATCCCTTTGTCGATCAAAATTGGCAGAACGTTTTAGAAAAGCACGGGCCTCTGAAGGCTCTTCATGTGATTCTATCTATGTGGTGTAAACATAGCGGCAAGCCCATCGTTGTATTGATCGATGAAATTGATGCACTGGTGGGCAAAACGCTCATCTCTGTGCTGCGGCAGCTGCGCACGGGGTATCCGGGGCGACTCAAAAATCTGTTTCCCCACAACGTTTTACTATGCGGTCTACGCGATGTACGCGATTGGCGTATGCGCCCTCAGGAGCGTCGGGAGTTTCAAGAAATGACCACTGGTGGCAGCCCGTTTAACATCAAGTCTAACTCGTTGCGCCTAGGTGATTTTACGCAGCAAGACATCGCTACGCTGTATCAACAACACACCGATGATACAGGCCAAATGTTCGAGTCCGGCGTCGTTGATCAGGTGTTTGATTGTACACAGGGTCAGCCGTGGTTGGTGAATGCCTTAGCTTATGAAGCCTGCTTTGGCATTGAAGGCTTGGTTGATGCAGACAAAACCATCATGGTTAACGACATGCAGCAAGCCAAAGAGGCCCTGATTCAACGACGCGAAACACACATTGACCAGCTACTAGACAAACTCAAAGAGCCCCGTGTATATCGGGTGATAGGCTCCATTGTCAGTGGGGAAGATATTGGCATGACCCCGGAGGATGTGGAGTATGCTATGGATTTAGGCTTGGTTTGCAAAGATGAAACCAACACGCTCGTGATTGCCAACCCCATCTATCGAGAAGTCATCCCTCGAACGTTAGCCACCATATGGGAGACCCGATTGTCCACCACTCGACCCACCCCGGTTGAAGTCGGCCAACCATTAGACATGAACGAACTGCTGTCGGCTTTTCAACGCTTTTTTCGACAACATTCCGAAAGTTGGCTCGATCAATTTCAATACAAAGAGGCTGGTCCACAGCTTTTGTTGCAGGCGTTTTTACAGCGGACCGTGAACTCACGAGGATCCATACAGCGTGAACAAGCGGTGGGGAGTGGGCGCACGGATCTGATTGTCACCTGGCCCTTGCAAGATCAGAAGCAGATCATTGTGTTGGAACTCAAACTGGTGCACAAACATGACGGTATCGATTCCAAGATTTCCAACGGCTTGGAACAAACTGCCGGTTACATGCAACGCTTTCATACTTCTGAGGGCCACCTGCTGATCTTCGATCGCCGTACAGGCAAATCGTGGGACGACCGCATTTGGGTCAAACAGGAATCACACAACGACAAATCCATCACCGTGTGGGGGCTATAGCCTCAACTTCTCCCACTGACGAAGAGTCTTGAAGATCCCCTGCGGCAATGCACGATAGACGCGCCATGCCCAGGTGCTTATGCAGTGCTTGGTTTACTTGCTGCGCTGTTAGCTGCTTCATGGAATCTAAAACATCTGAATAGAAAGAAAACGACCTCTGCAACAGGAGATTTTTTGCCAGTGTGCGTGCAAGATAGGCATCTTTGTTGAGCAAATTGGTGTAAGCCTCTCGCAGTCCCACGCAAGCTTGCTGCAGCTCTTGCTGCGTGATCCCCTCTTTGAGCCAATGCTCATACACTTGCTGCATGTTGTGTTGACTTTTGGCAGCATTTTGCGGAGCGCACATGGCATACAAACTCAAGGTTGCTTGTTGCGATAAGCTTGCAACGTGCAACGAAGAACCGGCTCCATACGACAAGCCCTCTTTCTCGCGCAATTGCGTCATGAGGCGAGAGGTCATGCCTTCACCCAACACATAACAAGCCAAACGCAAAGCGGCATAATCTTGATGGGTGTCTTGCAAAGAAAAGCTCAAGCCCATGGCAACAAAAGCCATCTCCTTATCGGGGGTACGAATTAAACACGCTTTGGCTTCATTGGGTTGATGGCCAGATGCAATGGGCTCAAAAGGGCTGGAGTTTTTAAAGCCAGCAAAATCCTTTTGTAGCTGTTTGCAAAGTGAGTCGGAGTCAAAATCTCCTACAAAAGCACAATGCATGTTGCTTGCACCATAAAACTGCCCATGCAAATCACGAAGATGTTGACACGCTACCTGTTTGAGGTGCTGCGTGCGCTGCTGCAAACTCAAAACATGATGAATACTGGTATCGGGCCAAGGGTGCAACAACTGCTGCAGACGCACAAGAGCTTGCTGCTGCGGATCGGTCTGCATCTCCTGCAGATCGTCCAACTCCCGTTTTACCAACAATTTGTATTCGGTTTCATCCCAAGCAGGTTGCTGCAAAGCTTGCCCCAACAGGGTCAACACCTCATTGATATGCTGCGTATCGCTCACAATCTGTGCACTGCAGTACCCCACTCCACCCGAAAATGTCAAAGTCGATTGCAGTTCGTCCAAGCGAGCCTGAAATTGCTCACAATTCAACTGTTTTGTCCCTCGCAACAACATATGAGGTAACAACTGCAAAGCTGTTTCGTGCCCTTGCAAGGTGCTTTCGGTGCCAAAACGCACAATCACCTGGCCTCGTACTAAATGACCTCTTGTTGGCTTTTGTAGGCACACCACTTGCATACCATCTAATGGTTCGATGCATTGGGAACTTTGTTCAACGTTTGCAGCCGTCGGTTCAAAAGCCTTGACCTGCTCACCTTGGGCATTGCCCTGGTAATCTCGCAATACCTCTTGTGGCGATGTAGCCTGGGGCACATGCGCGCGAGCAGGGCGCTCAGTTTGGGGCACAAACACACCGCTCGTGCAATTGCTATCTACCAAGTACTTGCGTGCAACTTCACGCACATCCTTTAATGAAACGCGCTGCAGAGCATCCCGTATCCAAAACAACAGCCGCCAATCACCCTGAGCAATGGGCTCCGTCAACAGCAACGCTAACTTGTGGCTGTTAGCCATGCCGAGTTTCATAGACTTGAGCAAGCGGGCTTTTGCTTGTTGTACAGCTGTTTCATCCAGAGCTTGTGCACAACGCTCTTGTACATGCTGTATGAGCGACTGCTGCACTTGCCGCACTTGCTGGGCCTGACAACACCGCACATAGGCAAACAACATGCCTGGCTCGGCCAAGCCATAGGCCATGCACCCCACTTCTGAAGCCTGATCTGTTTTGACTAAGGCCTCATACAGCTGACCGCTGGGTTCATGCCCCAACACCTCCCCCAATACCCACACAGCAGGGAAATCGTTGTGTCGACCTGCGCAAATGTGATAGGTTGCCGCTGCATAAGCAACGTCTCCCACACGCAACACCTCCACATGACGATGTCCGTCCTGCGCAGGCTCTTGTGTGTAGGTGTTTTCCAATACGCGCTTCGGTTTGGGCAGGCAACCGTAAAATTCTTGAATCAACTGCAATGCAGCTTGCTGCTGGAAACGGCCTGCCACCATCAGCACAGCGTTGTCTGGCTGGTAGTGATGTTGATAAAACACGCGCAACTTGTGGGCCGGAACCCGTTCAATATCGCTACGGTTACCAATGGTGCTTCTGCCGTAGGCATGCCAACGGTAACTCGCCGAAAACAGCTGCTCCTGCAACACACCCAGCGGGTTATTTTATCCCATCTCAAACTCGTTGCGCACCACCGTCATTTCTGACTCTAAATCCTCCTGACGAATGCAGCTGTTCACCATGCGATCGGCTTCTAACTCTAAAGCAAAGCGCAGATTTTCGTCGGTGGCAGTCAAGGTTTCGTAATAGTTGGTGCGATCGAGCCAGGTGGTGGCATTAAACGAAGCACCACGGTGCTGCAGCTCGCCCTTAATATCGGGGCGAGTAGGGGTGCCTTTAAAAAGCATATGCTCAAGCAGATGCGCCATGCCCGCCTCACCGCGACCTTCGTGCCGCGAACCCACCAAGTAGGTGATATTAACGGTCACCTGACTACCAGACGCGTCAGGCAATAACAATACCGTCAGCCCGTTGGACATCTTGTATTCGTGAATGCCTTCTAAACTTTTTGTATGGATAACGTCGCCGCCACTCATATCGATGATTCTCCTTGATCTACACCTTGCTTTCGTTGGTCTGTTCTACATGCTGTGTGTTCTTTAATCTGCCTGAACCCACATGTTGCTTCAAGCGCTTGCGCAAAGCAAGTGCAGCACCTTCCTTGATGCATTGTTTGCCACGGGCAATCGCTAAATCGTTGTCAGCAACATCTTGGGTAATGACACTTCCCGCTGCCACATAGGCTCCCTGCCCTAAGCGAACAGGAGAAACCAACGTACTATTGGAACCCACAAAAACGTCTCGGTCGAGGTGAGTTTCATGTTTGGCAACACCGTCGTAATTGCACACCACAGCTCCTGCGCCCACGTTACTGTTTTGCCCCACGTGGGCATTGCCCACATAAGCTAAGTGATTGACTTTGGCACCCTGTTTGAATACAGACGCTTTCACTTCTACAAAGTTACCTACCCGCACCTGTTCCCCAATAATTGTTTCTGGGCGAATGCGAGCGAAAGGGCCAATGCGCGCTTGCTGTTGCGCATGCATCCCTTCGCACACGCTGTAGGGTAACACACAAACCTCTTGTTCCAACGTGCAATCTGTCAAAATGCAACCTGCAGACACATGCACGTTTTGGTGCAAGCAACATCTGCCGCGCAGCATCACCCCAGGCTCTAGAACCACATCTTGGTGCAACACACACTCCGCATCGATGTACGTTCGTTGCGGGTCGACACACGAAACGCCTTTGCTCATCCAATGCTGCACAATTCGTTGACGTAAGGTGTCTTGTGCGCAGGCCCACTGCTTGCGATCATTGACACCCAAAATATCTTGCTCGCACACCGGCAAATCGGTCACAGCCACAGATTGCTTGCTCGTTTGGCATTGTGCCAGGGCAATGAGATCGGTGAGTTGGTACTCCTGTACCGACTCATGCAAAGACAAAGCAGGCACAGCATGAACAAGAAAGTCGTAAGCAAACACATAGACCCCGGGGTTCATTTCTGTTAACTGTTTTTGTTGGGCGTTAGCCTGCTTCTCTTCTACAATCTCTGTTATATTTCCTTGTGCATTGCGAACAATACGACCATAGCCTGCAGGATTGTCAGAACGACTAGTCAACAGCGCCACCAACGCGTTGGATTGCTCGTGCTGATTCACGAGTAACTGCAGCGTTTTGCTACGCAACAAAGGCGTATCTCCGTACAACACCAATACGCGTTTACAAGAAGGGTCTATTGCACTGAGAGCTGTCTGCACAGCATGACCCGTTCCTTGTGGTTGCTCTTGAAACACCAATGTCACCTTGTTGCCATAATGTTGCTTAATACACATGGCAACAGGATTTTCTGGCTGTCGCACAACAGCCACAACAGGACCTTGGTTTGCAGCAATAGCAGCATCCAATACCCAAAAACAGATGGGCTTGCCACACAGAGGATGCAGCATTTTTGAATGAGC